>CAYOTE010000010.1:0-21953 GCA_964406785.1 uncultured Clostridia bacterium | reverse complement strand
CAACTCTTGTTGAGAGTTCTGCAATTGCCGTTATTTACGTGTTTATTGTTGAATTTATTATTCATCGTGATTTGAAAATATCGGAACTTCCCAATGTTATAAAAAAAACACTTCCCATAATAGGCGGTATTTTAATGATTCTTGCGGTTGCCAAGGGACTGTCTTATTTTATAATAGATCAGGAAATCCCGGTAAAATTAGTTGAGTGGGCTAAGCTTAATATTCATTCAAAGTACATATTTTTATTGTTTTTAAACATTGCTCTTTTAATTACAGGTATGTTTATGGATATATTCTCGGCTATTATGGTTGTTGTTCCTCTTATTCTACCGCTTGGTGAATTATTCGGTATTGCTCCCGTTCATCTCGGTATAATCTTTCTTGCCAATATGGAACTTGGTTATATGACACCTCCTGTCGGGCTTAATTTATTTTTAGCGTCGTATAGATTTAATAAGCCTATGACCGAGATATATAAGTCCATAATTCCGTTCTTTATAATTCAATTAATTTCGGTTCTATTAATAACGTATATTCCCATATTCTCCATGGCTCTGTTATAGTGTTATAATTTAGTGTTATACTTTAGTGTTACAATTTGGGGTAATTTAATTAAATATTAGGTGTAAATGATGAAAGTTGGTATAATTGTTCAACGTTATGGTAAGGATGTTTTAGGCGGTGCCGAGACATTGGCAAAAAATGTTGCTGAAAAATTAAGTGAGTCAGGCTTTGTTGTTACCGTATTTACTACGGCAGCAAAGGATTATATTACATGGAAGGATGAATTTAAGACAGGTGAATCTATCTTGAAGGGTGTGCTTATAAAAAGATATTCGGTTAAACAGGAAAGAAATATTGAAGAGTTCAATAGATTTTCTGAAAAGTTCTTTCAGACTGAAATAAAAGACAGGGACGAGGAGAGATGGATAAGAGAGCAGGGACCTTATTCACCGGATTTAATTGAAGGATTAAAGGATAGCGAAAAAGACATAGACGTTTTTATATTTTTCACCTACCTGTATTATACAACGGTAGAGGGCTTAAAGGCTGTATCTAAACCAGCTGTATTATTCCCGACTGCTCATGACGAGCTTCCTATTCATATGTCATTAATGCAAGATGTTTTTAAACGACCGGACTCAATATTTTTTCTTACCGGAGCTGAAATGAATTTTATAAGGCAAAAATTTAATCCTCGAAAGGGTATGGATTTAATAAGAACCGGCGTTTCATTTTCCGAGTCTATAAAAAGGGGCTTATTTAGAAATAATTATACTCAATACTTTCCGTATATTCTGTATGCAGGTAGAATAGAGGCTGGAAAGGGACTTGAAACAGTCTTTAATGCATTTAGAGAAATAAGAAAGACAAGGCTTGTAGATTTAGTATTAATAGGTAAAAAACTCATGGATATTCCCGATGTGGAAGGCATAAAGTATCTTGGATATATTTCAGAGGAAGAGAAACTTGATGCCTTTAGAGAGGCAATATTGTCTGTCCAACCTTCGCCCTATGAATCTTTGTCGTTTACCACCTTGGAGTCGTTCTCACAGAAAACGCCCGTTCTTGTAAATAGAAAATCAGAGGTCTTATACGAACATACTCTCCTGTCGAAAGGTGGGTTAAGTTATGAAAACGAACAAGAGCTTATAGACGGTTTTGAAACAATATATGAAGATAAAAAATTAAAAAAGAAAATGGGTATTGATGGTTATAAATATCTTATGGCAAATTTTACATGGGATGTTGTTGTGGATAATATAAAAAAATCATTAGATAGATTGGTTAAGAATAATTAGTGATTATTTCAAAAGATATATCGGATATTGCAAAGGTATGTGCAGACTGTGGTAATTGTTTATATGCATGTCCTGTTTATAATGCGGAATTTACAGAGCCTAATTCTCCACGTGGAAAGGTTAATATTATTAAGGGAATAATTGACGGAGAATTATCAAATACATCGCTGAGTAGGAAATTTATATATCAATGTGTACTGTGCGGAAGTTGTGAAGATGTTTGTACTAAGGGTGTTGACTATGTTGATATGATGATAAATTACAGAACTGTTATATCAAAGGGTAAAAAAATTCCACTATTAAAAAAAATAATATTATCGCTTTATCAATCTTTTCTTTATAAAAAATTGCTTTTTTTTATTGATATTATTTCAAAAACATATCTCAAAAAAATATTTTTAATACCGAGGCGAAGAAAACTTAATTTAAAAAAGTATTACACCTCGGATAAGAAAAAAACATATGACATACTGTTTTTCCCCGGTTGCGTACTGACAGACTTTTATCCTGAAATAATTGAAAAAACAATAAACTTGTTAAAAAAAAACGGCTTTACCGTTTTATTGCCGAAGGGCTTGTCCTGTTGTGGATTTCCTTATATATCGCAGGGCTGGAAAGATAAATTTGATAAGTACCAAGGTAAGAATATGAAAATCTTAAACGGTTATAAGTTTAAGAGTATAGTTATTCCATGTGGTACCGGTACCATTACCTTTAAAAAATATTATGATATTGATAAGGAAATATCCGTTTATGAATTGACCGATTTTATTTATAAATTTATCAATGATGCAACACTTGATAAGACACTCATTAAAGACAGAAAAATAACATATCATGATCCATGTCATAATATTAAATCCTTGCATATCGAAAAGCAACCGAGATATTTTCTAAGTCAGGCAGGGGAAAATTTCATAGATGATAAGTCGAAATTATGCTGTGGCTTCGGCGGAGTTTTTTCAATAGGTTTTCCGTCAACATCAAATAAAATATTAAAAAGAAAATCCGATACAATTAAGCAAACGGGAGCAGATACCGTCATTACTTCATGCCCCGGATGTTATATGCAGTTAAGAGAAAATCTCCCACTTGATGTAAAGTTTTTTACGGATATTTTTTAGTTTTAATAATTTTTAAATTAGAAGTTTTTTATAGAGCTCTTCTTGTTTTTTTACCATAAAATCAGCGTTCCATTCGGTAAATATATCATTATTATTTTGTAGCCTTTCTCGTAAGGCGTGGTCATTTATTAGTGATAATATCTTGTCTGAAAATTCTTCATAATTCTGCACATTTACGGTAAAACCATTTATATTATTTTTAATTATTTCAGCGTTTCCCGGTATATCACTTGCAATAACGGCTTTTTTCATTATTCTTAATTGTATTAAACTTTGAGGAAGTCCCTCCCAAAGAGCCGTTGATACTCCTATGTCAAAGGTGGATATTATATTTTCAACGTCAGGAATAAATCCGGGTAAAATAAAATTATTCATTATCTTTTTATTTTTAATCTCTTCTTCTATTATTTCTCTTAATTTGCCGTCACCTGCGATTATAAAGCTTACGTTTTTATACTTTGTAATGACTCTTTCCGCTATGTTTATGAGGTGTAATAGTCCTTTTTGAGGTTTAAACGGGGCAATAATTCCGCAGACAAAATTTGCTTTTGGTATTTTATATTTTTCTTTAATTTCATTTATATTTACTCTATTATTTAAGAATTTCTCAAAAGAAAATCCACTTCTGATCAGTGAATAATTATTGTCTATTAGAGATAATTTTTTTGCTGTTTCCGTATCACTTTTGGCAACAAAGATAAAATGATTTGTAATCTTAGAGATTAATTTTTCAATTCTGATGAAAATAAAATTGATTATTTTAGAGTGATTTGGCGAAAATGCAAAACCGTGAACAGAGTGAATTATTATTGGAACCTTGCATATTCTTGCAGCAATTCTACCTAATATTCCTGCCTTGGATGAGTGCGTATGGACTATATCGGGTTTTAATTGTCTAATATAAGAGATAATTTTAATTAGAGCAATGAAATCCTTGATGGGGTTTATAGCTCTTATGAGGCTTTTTATGATTTTATGGTTATCTTTATTATTGACTTGATTGTTAAGAATACCCCCATCGCCGGTTAATAAGTATGTTGAAAAATATTCTTTGTCTAAATTATTATATGTGTAAATGGTATTTATCTGAGCTCCGCCCATTTCAAGCTTTGTAATTATATGAAGAATCTTTTTACTCATTTATCAATGGAAAATTTTGCCATTATTTTTTTAAAAAACGAATCTTTTATTACTGTTTCTATCTTGTCAGGTGAAACAGATTTTATTTTTTCTGAAATTTCCTTTCGTAAGGGATTGAGATTCTCTGCGGTTTTGTACATAACCAATGCCTTAGTCTTATTACCGGCTTTTAAATATGTATCTCCTAAAAACACCCATATATCATCGTTCTCTTTATTAAGCTTAACAGCTTTTAGAAAGTATTTTTCCGCTGCATAGTAGCTTTTTCTCTTTAATAATAATATACCAAGATATATTAATACATTCTCATTAGTTTTGTTAAGTGAATATGCCTCCTGAAATTTTTCTCCCGCTTTAACATAATTATTACTTATCATTAAATATATTCCCTGATTTAATATGAGTTTTAAAACTTGGTCAGGTGGATAAAAATTGAGATTTGAGACATTATCAACTTCAGAGTACTCTGTCATAATGTTTATATATGAGGAATGATATCTTTTAAACTCATCAACAATAGCCTTATTGTCAATAAATATATTTTCAAAATGTTTTTGGGATGTTTTATTGATATAGGCTGTGCGTACCTCGGTTACAGTTGCATCCGAACTAATACCCAATATGTTGAAGTTGCTTGCAATATCGTAGTCAGTTGCTGTCATAACAAAATTATTTTAGCATATATTGAATACAGATATCAATAGAATTAATTGTAAAAATCAGAAAATTTATCAAATTTTATCGTATAATTATTATTTAGGATAAGAGGTCTTTTTCTAAGAGAAAAAATGTTTCAAGTGTGTTTTTTTTTGTAGATTCAACTGTACCGCTTGTATTGATTGTATAATCTGCTATCTTTAGCTTTTCACTAAGCGGGAATTGAGCTTTTATTTTTATATTTGCCTCATCTTCCGACAAGCCGTCTCTTTTCATTAATCTTTCAAGTTGTTCTTCCGGATTGGTATAAACAACAATGATTTTATCAAACTCTTCATAAGAGTTTGATTCGACGAGTAATGCCGATTCATACACAAAAAAGTTATAAACGTTGGTGTTTTCAAGATCTTTGAGGATTTTTCTCCTTTCTTCAATTACAAGCGGATGAATTACGTTATTAATAAAATCTCTTTTTTCGTTGTCTGAAAATAATATTTTTGTGAAAGCATCTTTATTGAGGGTATTATCTTTTAAAAATACCTCTTTACCGAATATTTCAAGTATCTTTAATTTTATATCGTTATTGTCAGAAAAAATTATCTCCTTAGATATGTCGTCAGCTTTGACTGTATAACACTTTAAGTTTTCCAGTATTTTTAAGACATACGACTTACCGGAACATATTCCACCTGTTAATCCAATTTTGTACATAAATTGTATTATAATAGATATAGATTAATTAAGTCAATTCTTAAAATTGCATTCAATTCGACAAACTTTACTTTTTTATATGTATATGCTCTAATACACACTGTTAATGAGGTAAGGCAACAAATAAAAAATGTTATATTTTTTATGAAATTATTTGTTGATACAAAACTTTATGGTATTTGTTTTGAATATGAACAATTATTAATTGAGAAAAAAGGGTATTATGGACTTGTTTAAAAAAAACTCTAAGTTTAGGTTGAGCGAAAAGAAGAAGTTTGTTTTTTATGTTGAGAATGTTGGTGATGTTTGTTTTAAGAGAAGTTATAGGGCAAAACGACTGATAATAAGAGTTAAAGAAGGCGGAGATGTTTCTGTATCCGTCCCACGTGGTATAGATGTAGAACGGGCTATTGATTTCGTTGTTGATAAAGAGGAATGGATAAATAAAACTTTAAAAAAATTAAATAGAATAAAACAAAAAAATATTTTAAATAAAAAGAAACTTATTTCAAAAGAGTCAGCAAGTCATATTATTGAGACTCGTGTAAAATATCTTGCAAATTCTTATGACTTTAAATATGAAAAAATTTCAATAAAATCACAGAAGACAATTTGGGGGAGTTGTACCGGTAAAAATAATCTCAATTTTAACTATAAAATAGCGAGCTTACCAAATGATTTAATGGATTATGTGATATTTCACGAGCTTACTCATACAATAGTGAAAAATCATAGTTCAAAATTTTGGCGAATGCTTGATGAATATGTAAAGGACTCAAAGGCATTAAGAAAAAAACTGAAAAATTATCATTTTTAATCTGAAATTTTCATCAAAATTGTAGGATTAATTAAGCTTTTGCTCTTTCATACTTCTACCAGCAATATACCCGGTGGAAAAGGCTGCTTGTAAATTAAATCCACCGGTATCTGCGTCGATATCAATTATTTCACCTGCAAAAAAAAGATTTTTAACTATTTTTGATTCCATCGTTTTTTTATTGATTTCTCCTATTGAAATGCCTCCGCTTGTAATAATTGCATTATTATAGGAAAAGAAATCGGTGATTTTAAACTCAAATTCTTTTAATAAGAGTCGCAACATTTTGCGTTCAGGAGAGGTTAATTGATTTAATGTGTTGTCTTTATGGATTTTTAATTTGTTTATAAAGACGGGTATCATTCTTATTGGTAAGAGCTTTTCGAGTAAATATTTGAAATCTTTTTTCGGATTTTGGGATATTTCTCTTAAAATACGTGCATCTAGCTTTTTATGATCTATGGCAGGTTTTAAATCTATTCTCACAAATACTTTATAATTCTTATCTAATAGTTTTACCGCTTCCTTACTAATGGTTAAAATAATTGGTCCGGCAAGACCGTAACTTTTAAATTCCATTTCTCCGAATTGTTCGGTTATTTTTTTTTCTGTTTTTTCTTTTATTGCCCAGAGTGATACGTTGACATTTTTTAGTGTAAGATCTGCAACCTGTTTTACTATTTTATCATCAGTTTTTAGAGGGACTAATGCAGGTAGGGGAGGGATTATTTTATGACCTGTTTTTTTTGCAAGTTCAAATCCATCTCCGTTTGAGCCTGTTTTTGGATAAGACTTTCCACCGGTAGCAATAAGAAGCTTTTTACAAGAAAATTTCTTATTCTTTGTAATGAGAGTGAAAATATCATTCTTCTTTATTATTTCCTCTACGCTGTGTTCTGTGTGTATCTGTATATTCATGTTATTTACTTTATTTACAAGAACATTGGCTATTTCTTCAGCCTTATTGCTATTTAAAAAGTATCTTCCACCTCTTTCCAATTTGAACTTAATTCCGAGAGCGTTAAAATAGTCAAGTAGTTCGTTATTGAAAAATTCCAAGAAGGAATATTTTAAAAAATTACCGTTTTTTCCAAAATGAGATATAAAGTCTTTTAAATCGGTACTATTTGTTATATTACATCTGCCTTTGCCCGATAGTCTTAATTTTATAGCAGGTATAGGCATTTTTTCCAGTATGCAGATGCTTACTCCTTCTCTATATGCTTCAATTGTTCCGATTAATCCCGCAGGTCCCGCACCAATAATTATAATGTCATATTCTCTCATTTTTATCCATCGACTATTCTAACCTCATATACAATGTAATTCAACTATTAAACTTTTAAGCCTTGCTTTTTCATCAAAATTGTAGCGAAATGTCAAAGAAGTCTATTATAACAAGTTAAGTGATTGAGACAAATGCAACATAATTGCACTATTTTGCAATGAAGACGATTGAGCATAACGCAGTTAAAATGGGTTTATTGGGAATTGCAGTAGATTTTGATTAAAATTTTAGGTTAAGTTGTTTGCTTGAATTAAATTGTAAATTATCGTAAAATCAGACTATGGATTTTGAGAAGGAAATAACAAACGAATTAATTGAGCTTGCCTTGAAAGAAGACAGGATAAAAAATGATGTTACGACAAACGCATTGATAGAGTATGACAGAACTGTTCTTGCAAAAGTCAGTGCAAAGGAAGATGGCGTTATTTCAGGTATTGATGTTTTTATCAAGGTTTTATATAAGGTTGATAAAAGCTTAAATGTAATAGTATCTAAAGAAGACGGAGATTCTGTAAATGTTGGGGATATTGTATTAGAAATAAGAGGCTATGAGTCTTCTATTTTAAAGGCAGAAAGAACGGCATTAAATTTTCTTCAAAGATTAAGTGGCGTTGCTTCGGTAACAAGAAGGTATGTTGAGGCATTGAAAGGTACATCCGTAAAATTATTGGATACTCGTAAGACTACTCCCGGTATGAGGTATCCTGAAAAAAAAGCCGTATTGGACGGTGGTGGGAATAATCATCGAATGAATCTTGAAGATATGGTAATGATTAAAGATAATCACATCTTAATGGCAGGTAGTATAGGTAAAGCCGTTGAAAAAATAAGAAAATTTAGTCCTGATAAGAGAATTGAAGTCGAGGTAAAAAATATTAAAGAATTTGAAGAGGCAGTTAGTTTAGATGTTGATATTATTATGTTGGATAATTTTGATGAACTTACATTGCAAAAGGTATTGATGATTAATCGAAATGATATAAAAATTGAAATATCCGGTAATATAACCTTGGACAATATTTCAACAAGGGCTAAGCATGGCGTTGATTTTATATCTGTTGGAGCATTAACTCATTCCTATAAATCTCTTGACTTGAGCTTAAATGTTTTATAAATTAAGGGAAGCCTATTATGAAAAAATACGAAAATAAATTTAAAGAATGTATAGAAACCGATGTTTTGGTAATCGGGAACGGTATATCCGGCTCTATTTGTGCTATGACGCTTGCTGAAGGCGGACTTGATGTTACTTTAATCTCCAAGGGTAAGGACTTTTCTGAAAATAATTCGAATTTTGCTCAAGGAGGAATTGCAAGCTTGAGTGAGGGAGAATCTCCAAATGATTTTATCGAAGATATCATGGAGAGTGGAGATGCTATTAATTATCGAGATGCAGTTGAGTTTCTTGTGAAAAATTCAAGAAAAATTGTTAAAGATGTTTTGATAGATAAATTAGGGGTTCCCTTTTCTGTTAAGGGCGAACAATTCGATTACGCAAAGGAAGGTGCTCACTCCAATAGGCGTATATTAAATGTCAGGGATATGACGGGGCGTGTAATACAGGAACATTTATCGGATTATTTGAGTAATCTTGATAATCTTAGGATTTTATTCTCTCATACGGCAATTGATCTCTTGACCTGCCCTCATCATTCTACAAACCCTCTAAGAGTTTATGAAGAGCCTAAGGTTATAGGTGCATATGTTTTAGAGCAAGAGGTAAATAAGGTTGTAAGGATATTTGCAAAAAAAGTTGTTCTTGCAAGTGGTGGTCTGAGCTCAATTTTTCTTCATTCTACCAATCCCGAACAAACAATTGGCAACGGAATTGCAATGGCTTTTAGAACCGGTGTAAGAATAGCAAATTTAGAGTATGTGCAGTTTCATCCCACTTCACTGTTTCATAAAGAGGCAGGTAGCTTTTTAATTTCAGAGGCAGTAAGAGGTGAGGGCGCGAGATTAAAGAATTTGAAGGGCGAATTTTTTATGAAGAAATATTCAGAGCAGGAAGAGCTTGCTCCGAGAGATGAGGTCTCAAGGGCAATTTACGAGGAGATGATTATTAATCAAGACGATCATGTTTTACTTGACCTTGCCTCATTTACAGAAATAGACATAAAGGAAAGATTTCCAACTATTTACGATAAATGTTTGAATTACGGAATAGATATTACCAAGCAACCTATTCCCGTTGTACCTGCCGCACATTATAGTTGTGGTGGAATATTGGTTGATAAAACCGGTAAGACAAGTATGAATAATTTATATGCAATCGGTGAGGTCTCAAACACGGGTGTTCACGGGGCAAACAGGTTAGCATCGGTGTCTCTTTTAGAGGGACTTGTATGGGGAGTAAAGTCTGCTGAAGATATTTTAAAACAGGATATGAATGTTGATAGATGTTTACAGAGTGAGATACCAAAGTGGAAATATCCGAAGAATCAGGAGGTACTTGACTCTGCGTTGATATGGCAGGACAGAGAAATGATTAAGTATATTATGTGGAATTATAGTGGAATAATACGAACTGAGAAAAAATTGGAGCGAGCTTATTCGGATTTATTATACTTAAAACATAGAATAATAAAATTTTATAAGGAAACGGAAATTAAAAGTTCAATTATAGATCTTAGAGATAGTGCACAAACAGCCTTGCTTGTTATTATGTCAGCATTGAGAAATAATATTTCAAAGGGTGCACATTTTATTGAAAAGGGGAAAAAATAAATATTTACAAAAATATTTTATAATAACTATGACTGACAAATTCTTATTGACCGTTAATAATTTATCGAAGTCTTTTTTACAACCGAACGGGATGAAATTAAATATATTAGATAATCTTAATCTCAATGTAAGTGAAGGAACTGTAATTGCCATAACCGGTGTGTCCGGCTCAGGTAAGAGTACCTTGCTTCATTTAATAGGGGGACTTGATACTCCTGATCTTGGTACTGTTAATTATAAGGATAAGGTTGTAAGTCTTTTAAAAACAGATACCATGGCAAGGTATAGGAATGAAGAAATTGGCTTCTTATATCAATTTCACTATCTACTGCCTGAGTTATCTGTTATTGAAAATGTGGCATTTCCCTTTTTAATGAATAAATTTGATAAAGAACTTGCCTATAAAAGAGCAAAAACTCTTCTTGGCTTAGTTGGAATTGAAGATAAAGAAAATAATATGCCGTCTCAACTATCCGGAGGTGAGAGACAGCGAGTTGCCATAGCGAGAAGTTTGGTTAATAAACCCAATTTATTATTAGCAGATGAGCCAACGGGGAATTTGGACTTTAAAACCGGAGAAAAGATTTTTTTAATGTTCAGGGACTTAATTAAGAATGAAAATTTAACGGCAATCATTGTTACTCATAATGAAAATTTGGCAAATTTGTCGGATTATAAATATAAATTAAAAAATGGGAAACTTATAAGAGAATAATTCGTATATCTTAGATAAAAGTAATTCCAATGAAAAAAAATGCAAATAGTTTTGTATTGGACTTATTAAAGTGATAGTTTGTAACGCATTTATCAAAAAGGAGGCAAATGTGAAAAAGATTTTAGTAGTATCGTTTTTATTACTGTTAATCAGTAGTTTTACTTACGGGAAGGATTTTGACTTTTCAAAAATTGAAAATCGTGTAAGTGAGTTTACCCTGAAAAACGGGTTAAAGTTTATCTTACTTGAGGATCATTCGGTGCCCATAGCGAGTTTTGTTACATATGCAAATGTTGGTGGCGTGGATGAGAGAATAGGGTATTGGGGAATTTCACACTTTTTAGAACATATGGCTTTTAAGGGGACATCGGAAATAGGAACGAAGAATTGGCAAAAAGAACGTATCTATTATAAAAAAATGGATAGGGTATTTGGGCAAATTCTTGCTGAAAAAGACAAGAGAAAACCAAATAATAAAAAGATTAAGAGCTTGGAAGCTAAACTTGAAGTTTTAAAAAAAGAGGCAGCAAAGTATGTTATTTCTAATGAATTTGACACTATTTTAAAGAAAAACGGTGGCGTTGGACTAAATGCAGGTACGAGTGCTGACAGTACTGTTTATTTTTTTAGTTTACCGTCCAATAAGTTGGAACTTTGGGCATATTTGGAATCTTCAAGATTCATTGATCCTGCTTTCAGAGAGTTTTACAAGGAGAGAAATGTAATTACCGAAGAACGAAGAATGCGTACGGAAAATAGTCCAATCGGTAAATTAATAGAGGAACTCTTAGGACTTGCCTATAAGGTACATCCGTATAAGATAAGTACAATAGGACCTATGAATAATATTCATCATTTCTCAAGAGAAAAGTTAAAGGAATATTTCTTAAATCATTATACGGCAAAAAATATTACTATTGGTGTAACCGGTGATGTAACGCTTAGACAATTAAAGAGACTTGCAAAAAAGTATTTTTCAAAAATAAGATCGGGTAAAAAGAGTCCATGGTTATATTCTTCTGAGCCAAAACAGGCAGGAGAAAAAACAATTACAATTTATGATGATTCACAACCTATTGTTATAATGGCTTATCATTGTCCTGATGGAAGAGATCCTGACTTTGTAAAGTTTGGCTTATTAAATTATATTTTAACAAATGGCAGGAGTTCAAGATTGTATAAAAAAATGGTTATTAAGGATAAATCCGCTATGGCTGTTTTTTCAATGGGAGGATTTCCCGGAACTAAATATCCTAATCTTTATATAATGCTGACAGTTCCTAACAAGGATATAAAAAGTCAATCTTTAATTAAGAATATGTTAGACGAAATTGAAGATTTAAAGCTTAATCCTGTTTCAGAGGAAGAGTTAAATTCAGCAAAGACGAGAATGAAATTAAATGCAGTAAGAAGCCTTGGCTCTAATAGGGGATTACTGAGTAAATTGCTTTCAGCTGAAGTTTTAACGGGAACTTGGAAAACTGCTTTTACTGAAATATCAGAAATAGATAAAATTACCACAAAGGATATTCAGGAATTGGCAAAGAAATATTTAACTGTTAATAATAGGATTATTGCTAAGATAGAAAAAAAAGTTAAAAACAAGAAAGAGGTTAAGGTCAATAAAGTGGTTAAAAAAGGAGTTAAAAAATGAAAAAACAGATAATACTTACACTGACTATTCTGTTAATCTTTACCGGTTTGAATTTTTCAAAACTAAGAAAGGTTGACACATTAAAATATCCGGCATTAAAGAAGTTTAATATTCCGGTAGTATTAAAAACAAAGACAAAAAACGGGATAAAAATCAGGTTAATAAAAACCGATAAACTTCCCCTTGTAAATGTTGTTCTAATTATAAAGGGTGGTAGTGTTTATGACCCTACTACTAAGGTTAGTTTAGCTGATATGACTGCTCGAATGCTAAGAATAGGTGGTACGGTAAAGATGAATGGGGAAAAGGTTGATGCCTATCTTGATTCTAACGGTATATCAATTTTCATAAGATCTGATTTGGAAATGTTTGTAGTGAATATGTCTTGTCTTGATGAGAAGCTTGATAAGGGCTTGGAGATTTTGTCAAAATTATTAAAAACTCCGGGATTTGATAAGAAAAAATTGGAGGAGATTAAGACTCAATTTTATTCAACCGTTCAAAGAAGAAATGATAATCCTCAGCCTATCTTAAGTAATGAGTTTAATAAGGTTATATATGGAGAAAACACTCCGTTTTCTGCTGTATTAGAGTATGAACATATAGATAATATTACTATGCAGGACATTAAAAAAGAATATAAGAAGTTTTTTGCTCCCGATAATATTTTAATGGGTGTTTCGGGGCAGGTAAAATTAAATGAGGTAAAAAAAATAATTGAAAAACATTTTGGTAATTGGAATAATAAGGCTGATATTCCTGCTTATCCGTCAGTAACGGCACCTAAGCATGATTATAAGGTTGCATTTGCAAGCAAGGAGAGTTTAAATCAGAACTATATAACTATTGGACATATTGGTTTTAAACAGGATGAGAAGTTAGAAGCAACAATTAAGGTGTTTAATTCTATTTTTTCACAGGGTATGGATTCGAGACTTTTCAATAAGGTAAGAACAGAGTTGGGTTTAACTTACGGTATTTCAGGTGGTATTATTTCGAATGAGTGGCACAAAGGAAAGGTTGCTTTCTCTACATTTACCAAGTCTGAATCAACCATTCCTGTAATAAAGGCAATATTTGGTGAAATTAATAAAATTAGAAAGGGCAAGGTTACTAAAAAAGAATTGTCAAATGCTAAAAATTACTTTATGAATTCATATGTTTTTAAGTTTAGTACTCCTGAGAAGGTATTGTACACGAAGCTTTCCGAGGAATTTTACGGTGAGGATGAAAATGCTCAAGTAAAATTAATGGAAAATATAAAGAAGGTAACGGCAGATGATGTCTATAAGCTTGTTCAAAAATATTTACACCCCGAACAGATGACAGTTGTAGTGGTAGGAAATAAAAAACTTATCAAAGGTAATTTATCAGAAATAGGAAAGGTAAAAACTCTTGATATCTCAATAAAACCTCCGGCAATAAAGGAAGTAATACCAGAGGCAACTCCCGAATCTTTAAAAAGGGGGAAGAAAATAATAAAAAATCTTTTTAAGAAAAAATATAAGGGATATAAAAAACTTAAATCTTTGAAGACCTCTTTTACCATGAGTATGAAAGCCAGAGGAATGCAAATGGCTATAGATATGAATCTTCGTATGGTTTATCCTAACAAGAGTTATACCGAGATTTCTGTAATGGGTATGAAATTTACAGAGATAGTTGATGGTAAAAAGGGTGTTAGAAATCAAATGGGAAAAAAGATACAAATAACGGCAAAGGAAATAAAGAGTAGACAGTTTGGTCGTGAATATGATATGTACCATAATATGAAAGATTATAAGTTCCAATATTTAAAAGATGTAAAAATAAAGGGTGCTATTTATTCTGTAGTTTATATTACCAAATCTGACAACAAAAAATGGAAGAAATTATTTATTAATAAAAAAACCGGATATATTGAAATTACCGAATCAATGTCTTCGCAACCGAATGCCGTTGGCGTGACAAGAACGGTTAGCTCTGATTTCAGGATTATAAGCGGTATTCCTTTTGATTTTAAATCTGAAGTTTATTTAAAAGGTAAGATTATCCGAAGTATGATTGTTAAGTCAATAGAGATTAATCCTAAAATCGATAAAAAGATATTTACAATTAAGTAAAAAAATAATAAAATACTGGTTTTAATGATCGGTAAATGTTACTGCGTGAAAGGGCGAATTATAATTCGCCCTTTGGTGCGTATGGGGTGTATATGATGTATGTGAAAAGGTGGCTTATTAAATTGTCATGTTGGGAAAAAATGATTAAAATGAATAATAATGTATGAAAAGGTAGGTAGCAATCTAAATATAGCAAGGCAGGCAATATATGATGTTGATGGTGATATTTTTGCATATGAACTATTGTACAGAGCAATGTACTCACATAAAGAAGATGCTGAAAAGGAAGGTTGTAAAAAAAAAGATGATGCTTTTGCAACCTTGAAGGTAATCGCTAATTGTCAATTAATGGGATTAGATAGTATTACAAACGGAAAACTTGCATTTATTAATTTTGGTCATCAATTGCTTTTAAACAAAACGCCAACTTTTTTCCCCAGTGCTTCAATAGGGATAGAAATACTTGAACGAGTAAATCCCGATGAAAGTTTAATAAATTCATGCAAGGAACTTAAGAATTTAGGCTATCTTATAATACTTGATGATTTTGTTTATCGTAAAGATTTACACGAGTTCGTGGAAATTGCCGATATAATAAAATTGGATTTTAAAGCAACTACGGTTTGGGAGCGAAAAAAGACAATAGATATAGGTGGACAGTATAATATAAAGTTTTTAGCTGAAAAGATTGAAAGTGAACAGCAGTACCAATCGGCATTAAATGAAAAATTTGATTATTTTCAGGGTTATTATTTAGGGAAGCCTGAAATTATTTCTATACCAAATATTCCAGGATATAAGGTAAATTATCTGAATATTTTAAGAACAATAAATAAACCACACCCCGATATTAATATGATTGAAGAAATATTAAAGAGAGAAATATCGTTAACATATCATTTGTTAAGATTGATTAATAGATTAACCTTAGGTAAAAAAACAATTAGTTCAATAAAAGATGCGATTGAGTTTTTCGGATGGAAAAATATTAAAAACCGTTTATCGTTCATTGTTTTAAGTTCTGTCGGTCAGGATAAACCGCAAATTTTATTAAATAATGCTTTAATTAGAGCTAAATTCCATGAACTTATTGCCATAAATAGTGGTGCTTCCGAGTATAAAGATACGTATTTCCTTATTGGGATGTTATCTATGTTGGACATATTTTTAAAAAAGCCTATTGAAAAGATTGTTGAAAACCTACCCTTAGAGCCTGATGTAAAAGATGCTTTAATCGGTAAAAAAAATAAATATTATGATTTAATAATGCTAACAATAAATTATGAAAATGATGAACAAAAAACTAAATATTTAGCTAAAAAGCTTGGTATTGAGGAAGATAAACTTAATGAAATTTATCTTGAAGCAATCGAATCAGGGAATTTACACTATTGATGGAATTTCTTTTTAAATTTGCAAAACAAATCTAAATTTATGTTTGTATCAAAAGTCAGGAGTTAAATATATATGAAAAAAAAATTCTTAGATTTTTTAAAAGATAATGTCGTGTTATTTGACGGTGCAATGGGCACAGAACTTTATAGAAGAGGTGTTTTTATAAATACATGTTTTGATGAATTAAATATATCAAAACCCGATATGGTTAAAAATATTCATAAAGACTACATTAATTCTGGTGCTAATGTCATAGAAACAAATACATTTGGTGCTAATAAAATAAAACTTCAAAAGTATGGTTTGGAAGACAAATTAGATGAAATTAATGAGGCAGGCGTTAAAATTGCACTTGAGGCTGCGGACAATCATGCTTATGTTGCCGGAGCAATAGGTCCTTTAAATGAAAAGTTAAAACCGGTAGGTGTTTTGACGAAGGCAGAGGCAAAGAGTATTATTTTGCAACAGAGTACAGTTCTTGTTAAAAACGGTGTACATTTATTAATTATTGAAACGTTTACGGATTTAGAGATGATTGAGTTGGCAATATGTACGATTAAAGAAAACTTTGATATTCCCGTAATTGCACAGATGACCATATTAAATGACGGAAATACAAGTTACGGAACACCACCTCATTATTTTGCCAAAAGACTTGCGGATGCCGGTGCTGATTGTGTTGGTATTAACTGTAATGTCGGTCCTAAGATTATGTTAGAGGCGGTGGAAAAAATCACGACAGTTATAGACATACCTGTAAGTGTAATGCCGAATGCAGGAATTCCGCAAAATGTTGAGGGAAGAAATATATATCTTGCCTCTCCAAGCTATTTTGGAGAGTATGCGTTGAGATTTATAAAGGCAGGTGCGAGGATAATAGGGGGATGTTGCGGAACGACTCCTGAATTTATAAAAGAGATGGGTAAGTCTATAGTATCTTTGAAACCCGGTGCAATAAAACATATAAGACCTGTTAAAGATGAAGAGGTTAGAGTTGTTGATAAGGTAAAAACATTTGATAAATCTTCTTTTGCAAAAAAGATATATAATAATGAATTTGTTACAACTGTTGAAATAGTCCCTCCGAGGGGATTTAATACAGATGTTCAGGTAAGGCAGGCTAAAAAATTAAAGGTAGCCGGTGTTGACGCAATAAATATCCCCGATGGTCCGAGAGCATTATCAAGAATGGGTTCAAGTTATCTTTCATTAATACTGCAAAGAGATGCCGAAATTGAAGTAATTCAGCATTATACTTGCAGAGATAGAAACTTATTAGGAATAATGAGTGATTTATTAGGTGCCTACGCAATGGGTATCAGGAACTTATTAATAATTACCGGTGATCCGCCTAAGATGGGTACATATCCCGATGCTGCGGCTGTTTTTGATGTGGATTCAATAGGGCTAACAAGTGTAATTGACAGGTTAAATAGCGGCTTGGATATTGGCGGTAATTATTTAAAACAACCTACCGGTTTTTATTCTGGGGTGGGAGTAAATCCTGGTGCAATAGATCTTAAATATGAGATTGACAGATTTGAACAAAAAGTTGAAGCCGGTGCTGATTTTGCCATTACTCAACCCGTATTTGATAATGAAATATTTTTTAATTTTTTAAAGAAGACAGAACATATAAAAGTACCTATCATTGCAGGAATATGGCCCTTAATTAGTATAAAAAATGCAGAATTTATGAATAATGAAGTTCCAGGTGCCTCTGTGCCCGAAAAGATAATGCAAAGGTTAAAAAAGGAAGGCACAAAGGAAGGTGTTACGGATATCGGTTTACAGATTGCAAGAGAGACAATAGCTGAATTAAGACCTCATATAGCCGGGATACAAGCCTCAATGCCATTTGGAAAGGTACAATATCCAATAAAAATATTAAAGGATATACTGTAATCCTAAAATTTTAATCAAAATCTACTGCAATGCCCAATATATTCCTTCTAACTGCGTTAAGTTCACTCGTCTTCATTTCAAAATAGTGCGACTATGTTTCATGCATCTTAATTACTTAACTTGTTATAATAAGCATCTTGGACATTTCGCTACAATTTTGATGAAAATTTCAGGGTAAGGTAATGATGAAAAATCCGTGCAGACAAATTAGACAAATTAAAATGTTGTGCGAAATATCTTTAAAAATACAAAACACAAGACGTTGCGTGCAATGTCTCCTACAATATGCAATAACAAACAGGTATCCTAAGCGTTTGTGTATGAAATCTATAGGCTTTTAGGCATTGACATTTTTAAGCTTATATATTAAAATTTTTATATGTGGATAAGTAAGAGAAATTCACTAGTTTTAAATTGCCTTGTTGAGTTGTATATTTCTACGAAAAGACCGGTGAGTTCTTTACAAATTTCTAAAAAACTTAAAATATCAAGTTCAGGTTTAAGAAAGGATCTTCAAATATTGGAAGCTTTTCGTTTTTTATTTAAACCTTTTTCTTCTTCAGGGAGAATACCTACGAATAAAGGGCTCAAATTATACTTAAAAGAATTAAAAAAAAATGTTGAAATTGATAAGTCCGCTGATAATTTAATTGAATTTGGGATTTCTGACGAGCCTGATTTTGCTACTACATCCAATACTATTTTGTCAAATCTTTCTGATAATACACATAATATTGGGTTTGTCTTTCTGCACTCGATTTTTGAATTAGCCTTTAGGAGAATTAAATTTGTTAAAATTGGTCATCATAAGGTAATGGTTATTCTTTTGTCGCCCAATAAATGGACTTTTACAAAGATTTTTGAAACTATGAAAAATTATTCTGAAAATGATTTAAAAAAATGGGAAGTAACTCTTAACACTGAGTTTAAGGGCAATGATTTAAACACAACATTTAAAAAGATTAGAAATAGGCAATCTAAGGATAAAGAAAAATATATGAATATTTATAAAGAGATGTTTTTCTTGTTAAATAATAAAGAATTAGTTAAATCCGAATTACTATTTAAGGGTGAATTAAATGTTTTTGATTCAGGATTTATTGATAATAATAAAATTAAAGGTGTTCTTGGACTTTTAAAAGAAAAAGAAAAATTATGTGATTTTTTAGGAGATGTCTTGTTAAATAATGATGAGGCTTTTACCGTTTCGTTCGGTAAGGAGACAGGATTATCTGAATTTGATGATCTTATACTGATAGCTTCAACTTTTTATCATTCGGATAATCCGATTGGTAATATAGGCGTTATTGGTCCAAGATATATACATTATCAGGACACAATTAATAGAGTTGGAAATTATTCCGCATATTTTTCAAGAATACTTTCTAAAGATATAATGGAGGCTTAAATGTCTGAGAATAAAGATATAGTTGATATAAGTTTTGAACCGGTGCATGATGATGTTGATGATGTTGACAGTACAAACGCTGAGCCAAAGGAAGTTAAGAAGAAAACCGAAGGTAAGAAGGGGACTAAAAAGAAGCAGAGTGAAAAGAAATTATTAAGTAAAATTGCTGATCAGGAAAAAATACTTAAGGCAATCATGTGCGAAAGGGATGATTATAAGGATAAATTTTTAAGAAATCTTGCCGAGATAGACAATTTTAGGAAGAGAATAAAAAAAGAGAAGGATGATTTTCAAAAATATATTTTGGGTGATTTTTTATCAAGTCTTCTTGATGTTGTTGATAATATCGAGAGAGCTTTGAAAGCTAAAGTCGATAATACGGGAGATCAGTCTATAATAACCGGCGTTGAGATGATATATAAACAATTAATGGAGCTTCTTAAAAAAAATAATGTTGTTGAAATTGATGCGATAGATCAGGTGTTTGACCCTAATTTACATCAAGCTTTATCGAAAGAGGAAATGCCTGATGTTCTTGAACCAACTGTTATTGAAGTGTATCAAAAGGGCTTTATTTATAATGAAAAATTATTGCGACCTGCATTGACTAAAGTTGCTATTCCGGTGGAGGTTGAAGATACGGTAATTGAGAGAGGATAAAGTGGCAATAAATATTGGTATTGATCTTGGAACTACAAACTCGTGTATAAGCTATCTTGACGGGAAAGATATGATGGTGGTTCCTAATCCCGAGGGTTCAAGGGTTATTCCTTCTATTATAGCTCTTGATAAAACAAACAAGCGAATTTTTGGAAATATTGCCAAAAGGCAGTTTGTTACGAATAATGAGAACACAATTTGGGGTATAAAACGTTTGATGGGGTGTAAATTTGGTAGTAATGAAGCTAATAAAATGTCTCAACGGGTAACGTATAAAATTGTGAAATCTGAGAATAATGATGCCTATGTTATGTTTGGCGATAAGGCGTGTTCTCCTCAGGAAATATCTGGAATGTTTGTTGCGTATTTGAAATCAATAGCCGAGGACTACCTTGGTACTGAAATAGGTAATGCCGTAATTACAGTACCTGCTTTTTTTAATGATTCACAGAGACAGGCAACAAAGGTTGCAGGAGAGTTGGCCGGATTAAATGTGGCAAGGATAATAAACGAGCCTACTGCGGCATTAATTGCGTATGGTGATAAAATTAAAAAAGACGGTTATTATGCTGTTTATGATCTTGGTGGAGGTACTTTTGATGTTTCCATTGTTGAGGTTATAGGGGATATATACAAAGTTGTTTCAACCTTTGGAGATACCTTTCTCGGTGGAAGTGATTTTGATGTCAAGGTAATTGAATGGATTATTAATGAAATTGAAAATGATATTTCAACTGATATTTCAAGTGATAAAAATGCCTTACAAAGAATACTCCAGGCAGCCGAAAAGGCAAAAATAGAATTATCTTTTAATAGTGAAACAACAATATCAATACCTTATCTATATCATTCCGAGCAAAACGAAAACTATCATTTTCAAAAAAAGTTAACAAGAACGCAACTTGAGATAGATACCATGCCGTTAATTGACAGGTCAATTAAGTTGGTAAAACATTCTCTTAAAGAGGTACAACTTACACCTGATGATATTGAGGGCGTATTGCTTGTAGGCGGTCAGAGCCGTATGCCGTTGATTATTGAAAAAATCAAGGAATTATTTAAAAAAGAGCCGTTAATTGATCTTAACCCTGAAGAAGTTGTTGCTCAGGGAGCGGCCTTACAAGCTATGATAATGGACGGTAAAATGAAGGATCTTCTTCTTCTGGATGTAACTCCGTTATCTATAGGTTTAGAGACAAAGGATAATACATATACAAAACTTATAGATAAAAATTCAACTATCCCAATAAAAAAATCTATGATTTTTACGACGATTGCAGATAATCAATTAACCGTTAAAATCCATGTCTTACAGGGAGAGAGGTTGCTCGCTTCGGAAAATAGGTCATTGGGACATTTTAATCTTGTAGGTATTCCCATGGCACCAAAGGGTATTCCTCAGATTGAAGTTACTTTTGAAATTGACGCCAATGGTATAGTTAAGGTGTCGGCAATAGATAAAAAAACATATCTTTCGCAATCTATGGAGATCCAACCCTCAAGTGGGCTTTCTCTTGAAGAAATCGAACGTATTATGAGAGAGTCGGATGAGTACCTTGAAGAGGACAAAAAAAAAGCAAAATTGATAAAAACAGCATCTAAATTAAAAGAAGAAATAGAATCTATTAAATATTTTTTACAACAGCATCATAGCAAATTAGATGTAACGGCACAAGAGGATCTTAAAAAATTAATTTCAAGAAGTGAAAAAGCCTTGTCGGAAAAAAACGATATTGATGTACTTTTATCTTTGTTTAACAGAGCCGAGACATACAGACTTAAGATTAATCAATTATTGATATCTGAATTTGAAACTAATTAATATACATTATATAACAACGTAAACAC
>CAYOTE010000009.1:454-24129 GCA_964406785.1 uncultured Clostridia bacterium | reverse complement strand
TAAAGTCTCACTTCCAACAAAATCTTTGTTTTACCACATACAAACCAATTACAAACCAATCACAGAATGTAATATAGTAAATATATTATATATATATTATATAGGCAGTATAGCCAATATCGGCTCCTTTTCCTATTATAACCAAGGTTTTGGGTAAATCTAATTATAATATGTCTATGAGCTGCTTTTCACTTTTTTTAACGTCCAAAACCTTTGTTATTAATATGATAATACGGAATGCTTGTATATTATTTTTGCCTCATTTAAGCTTTTTGCTTTGTATAGCTTTAAACGTAGAGCCTTTGAATCCGGCTTTTCGGCTATCATGTATCTTATGAATGATTTTAACTTGGGTAATTTAAGTTTTTCTTCGTAATAATGGTCAATAAGATCAATGAGTTTTAAAAAAACTTTTTGTCTTAATTCATCATTGGATTGTTTTTTTTCAATTTCAGAGAATATTAGAGGATTGGATATTGCTCCTCTTCCAATCATAATTAGGTCAACAAGTTTAAGCTTTTCCAATGCCGTATTATAGTCAAAAATATCGCCGTTTCCTATTAATGTGATATTGCTTATCTCTCTTATTGCTTTAATGTAGTTCCATTCTGCCGGAATGGTGTATGGTGTTCCTCGCAACCTGAAATGAATGGCAACTGCATCAGCACCACTATCACTAATTGCTTTAATGGTTTGTAAAATATTTACACTTTCAAATCCCAATCTAACCTTTATACTTAGGGGTAGGGTTGTTGTGTTTCTCATTGCCGAGACTATTTCTTTAATTTTATCCGTATCTTTTAATAAGGCTGAGCCGGAACCTTTTTTTACAATCTTCTTTGCAGGGCATCCCATATTAAAATCTATTCCGTCAAATTCCGTTTCATTTTCTATTATTTTAATTGCTTTGATTATACTGCTTATATTATTCCCGAATAGTTGAATGAATTGAGGGGTTTTAAATTCCGAAAGCCTCATCATTTCGAATGTCTTTTCGTTTCGTCTAATCATACCGTCCGCTGAAATCATTTCGCTGACCATATATCCTATACCGCCTATATTGTCGAGTAGTTTTCTAAAAGCAATATCGGTAAGTCCTGCCATCGGAGCCGGAACCGTTCTGTATTTTAGCTCAAGATTGCCTATTTTAATATTTTTTTTCATCTTTAAATATTTGTAAAATAGAGAATTGCTATTATTAATTTCCTTTTAAAAATTGTATGTTAATGATACTTTTAAGACTTTTTGTTTATAGTTTGAGTAAACTGTATTTACGACAGAAGCGTCCGGTTGAAAGTATGCCTTTTCTTTCCACTTCCCACTTTGATATAAAAATGCAAGGTCTATTGCGAATTTATTTTTGAAAGAAAAGCCTAAGCCACAGGAGTAGCTTTTTAATTTAATCTGCTCTGCTTCATAGTCACTAAAAAGTTGTTTTGATGTTGAGAGTCCTCCTCTTATGTAAATAACACCTGTGTTTAGAGGGATATTTAACTCTGTTCCTATGTTACTGCTCGATATATCTGTCTGAGTAAATGAAAAATCATCTCTAATCGGATAGGGAAGTTCTGATGAGGTGTTATGATATCCGGTTATTGTACTTTTTGACCATAGTATTTTTTTATAGTCGTAGGATAGGAGCCATTCGGGGAGAAGTCTTACTGAAACTCCTATTGAAAATGCTGCGGGAAATTTAATTATTGCCTCTTTTGTGCTTTCTGTATTATTTGTTTCAATATCTTCTGTATATGTGTAGCTTGTGTTAAATGTTTCCGTAAACTTTGTATTATAAGAAAAACCTATTGATACGTCTTCGGATGCAATAAATAAGAGACCGAAGATATAACTTCCTCCTCTAATATTTTCGGTAAATTCCTTTGTATAATCAAGTGCCTCAGAACTATAGGTATGTTTTTTATCTCCGGTATTAATAAACTGTTGTACCGTTGTCCCAAAGTATAGATAATCTGAGATAGAAAACGCTACCGATAGGCTGATTACGTCAATACCGTTATTTCCCGATACTGTGCTAATGGTCTTTTCGATATTTGATTTGTCACTACTCTTACTTAATAAAGTCTCGGCATTAATATCCATATTATAGGGTATAAGTCTATAATAACTGAGTGCAAGACTCCATTTCGTACCTAAAAATGTTGCCGGCACGGATACGGAAAAAAAATCAATATTACTATAATTTATATCCAAATTATTTACATATGTTTCGTTATAAGAGCCGTAATTTTTTGTTTCGATATCGTATTCGTTCTTCGTATTATCCGTATTATAACTTAAGTATAATTTTGGTCTTTGAAAAATAATAAGTCCTGCCGGATTAGAATATACGGTAGATAAATCGCTTGACACTGCCGTAAAAGCATTACCCATAGACATAGCCCTTGCTCCGAATGTGAAATTATAATAGGGGTATAGGGACTTATACGAGGCAAAAGCAGGGTTTTGTAAAACAAATAAGAGAGAGAAAAAAAAGACTGCCGATAGAAGCCTTGTTCTTAACGAAATTATTGATTTAGAGTAAGTCATCAACATCTTCTTCTTCGTTATAACCTACCCTATCATCATCATCATCAACAAATACTCTACCGCCCGAATTATCCTCGTAAGATAAACAACACATAAGTCTTCCGCATAATCCTGATATTTTTAACGGATTCATATTGATATTTTGCTTCTTAGCCATTTGCAATGTTATCGGTTCAATGTTTTTCAAGAAAACCTTACAGCATAATTTCCTACCGCATATACCGATTCCGCCAATCATCTTAGCCTCATCTCTAACGCCGATTTGACGCATTTCAATTCTCATACGAAACTTTTTAGCCAAGTCCTTTACAAGATCTCGAAAGTCAATTCTTCCCTCGGATGAAAAATAAAAAATCGCTTTTTTTTCAGATGTAAAAAATGTAACTCTAATAAGTTTTATCGGTATTTCTCTGTCTTTTATCTTACTTGCACAAAAATCATAAGCTTTTTTTTCATCATCTTTTTTTTTATTGAAGTTATCTACATCTTCTTTACTGGCAACTCTTATTATCTCATTTATCGAATCAATGTTTTTAATTTCATTAAAAGATTGTCCGAATGATTTTATCACCTTACCTATTTCTTCTCCCGTGATTGTATCTATGATAGCAAAATCCCCGGGCATTACATCTTTATTTTTTGTCTTAAAGTGGAGAATATCTCCTCTTCCTTCCAATCGTACTGTTATTACTTTAAACATATCTCTTCTCCGGAGATGCAAAATTTTTTATAAATTCAAGTATTAAGACCTTTGAATTAAGATTTCTTGATATATCTCTGAATAACAATTCCATTTTTTTGATTAAAAATAATGCTTTATTTATTGAAATTAATTCTGATAAATCAAGTAAGACTTTCTTATAATCGATATTAATTAATGACTCATTATTACTATCAATTTTTAAGACTATTAAATCACGAATAAGAACTATGGTTAAATTTACAAGCTCAACAAAATAACGAATGAATTTTTCCCTGCTTCTGCTTCTATGAGTTAAGTCCAACAAAACATCGGGAATATTTTTTTGCCTAATCAATTTTTCAAAAACTAAGAAGATATTAGCTCTCTTTTCCAGAAGTTCTTCGTGGTTTGTACTTAATATTGTTTCCATATTCATATTTATTAGATACGATAAAACTCTTGCCTTATCTTTCTCTTCTCCTCTTTCTATGAGTTGATTTTCAATCTCAACTTTTAGCGGAGGAGAAAATTTTATATTTTGACATCTTGATAATATTGTAGGTATTATACCGTTAATGTTATTTGTCAACAAAATAAAGAGATTAAAAAGAGCAGGTTCTTCAATTACTTTTAAAAGCGAATTTGAAGTAGCCTCATTCATAAGATGAGCCTCTTTAAGAATGTAAATTTTTTTTTTACCCTTTAAAGGTCTGACTGCATTATCCGATATAAAGTCCTTTATCTGTTTTTTATTATAGTATGCACCGTCAGGGCTAATGATTTTAACATCAGGAAATATTTCTTTATTAATTTCCGTACAATTTTTACAGCTATCACAGAAGTCCTCAGATTCATTTAAACAATTCAAAGATTTCGCAATTCCCTTTGCAAAATCAAATGAATTTGCTGAAGACGGGGCTGAAAATATCATAGAATGTGGCATAAGATCGTATTGCAGATAAGCCTTCAATCTTTTCTTTATCTTATTATTACTAAGTAAATTTTCAAACCCCATATTTTAAATTATTTATTTTTTCACAATTTTATTTAATGTTTCTTCGATCTGTTTCTCATCGGATAGGTATGGATAGGTAATATGACCTCTCCCTTGATTGTTTTTATTCCAATTGTCGATTACCTCAAGTGCATTTTTATTTGTTGCCCATGATCTTCTCGACAAGCCGTTAATAACATCCCATTCCATAGCCGATTTTATTATTTCATCTTTGTTCTTTGTACCGTCCAATACAAGTCCGAATCCGCCGTTAAAAGCCTTGCCTATTCCGACACCACCTCCATTTGAAAGCACTACCATTGTCATACCTCTTACGGCATCGCCTGTGAAATTATGTACTGCCATATCTGCTGTAACATTACTTCCGTCTTTAATATTAGAAGTTTCTCTAAACGGTGAGTCTGTACCCGATACATCGTGATGGTCTCTTCCGAGCATTACAGGTCCTATCTCTCCATTTCTAACCATCTCGTTAAACTTTAAGGCAATTTTAATTCTTCCTTCTGTGTCCGCATAAAGTATTCTTGCCTGTGTCCCAACAACAAGCTTATTTTTCTTTGCATCTTTTATCCAATTATAATTATCCCTGTCCATTCCTCTTCTATTTGGATCTATTGATTCCATGGCAGTCTTGTCAGTCTTGTCAAGGTCCGAAGGTTTACCTGATAAACAAACCCATCTGAATGGTCCGTAGCCGTAGTCAAAACACATTGGTCCCATGATATTTTCGACATAACTTGGGTAAATAAATCCCTCTGACGGAAAGTCCTTATCAATCGCAACATTTTTTACACCGGCATCATATACGGCTTTTAAAAATGAATTACCGTAATCCCAAAAATAAGAGCCTTTCTTTGCCAATTTATTTATTACCTCAATATGTTCTTTTAACGAATTATCGACAACTTTTTTAAATTCTTCGGGGTTTCCCGCTATTAATTCCCTACTCTCTTCAAAGGTATAACCCTTTGGTGTATAGCCTCCGCCATAAACATCGTGACAGGAAGTTTGATCCGATATAAGTTCAACTTTTATATCATTTTTTTCAAAATAGTCCAATAGGTTCACAATGTTCCCGTGATAGGCTATTGATACAGGCTTTTTGGATGCTCTATACTCTTCTATCCATCCGCTGATTTCAGCAAGGTCTGCCGAAACTTTCGATACCCATCCTTGCGAATGTCTGGTATCAATTCTTGATTTATCAACTTCTGCAATAATACCTATTCCACCGGCTATTTCAGTTGCCTTTGGTTGAGCACCACTCATTCCTCCAAGTCCTGAGCTAACATAAACAATACCTGCGAGATCTTGATCATCGGGTATATTGAGATACAATCTCCCTGCGTTTAAAAGAGTGATATAAGTCCCGTGAACAATGCCTTGAGGTCCTATGTACATCCAACCTCCTGCAGTCATCTGTCCGTAATTTGTTACGCCAAGTGCGGCTGCGGTGTGAAATCCTTCGAGATTATCATATAAACCAACTAACATACCGTTTGTCGATATAACTCTCGGTGCTTTTTTTGAGGTTGGAAATAAACCGAGAGGATGCCCTGAATATATGACAAGTGTTTGATCTTCTCTGATTTTTTCTAAATATTTTTTTGTGAGATTATACTGCATCCAATTTTGAAATACTTGTCCGGTTTCTCCGTAGGTTACAAGCTCGTAAGGATATAACGCAACTTCGAAATCAAGATTATTGTCAATCATTACCTGTAAAGCTTTTCCTTCAACTGTTTTGCCCTTGTACTCATCAATATCTTTTCCACTGAGTTCACCGTCGGGTCTAAACCTGTATCCATATATCCTTCCCATTGTTTTAAGCTCATCGAGAAATTCAGGAATCATTACCTCGTGATATTTTGAAGGAATATATCTCAAAGCATTTTTTAGAGCTGTTTTTATTTGATTATCGGTCAATTTTAAAACTCTGTTAGGAGCTCTTCTTATCCCTTTTTTAAATTCTTTTTTCTCAGGCAGGTTACTATCAAGTTCAAAAACACTATCTGTTTTTTTATCGCCCATAAACATCTCCTGTATTAATCTATACAAACAAGCATAATAATATCAGAATTAGACTATTTGTCAACATCTTACACGGTTCTAACATTCTGATTTCGAAAGTGTTTTTTTATAAATAAATAATAATTAAAGTTAATATAAAAATTAATAAAATTGCTTCCCTAAAAAAATTCGTGGGTAAATTTTTTCCATGGCAAGTCATCAAGCGTGTGATATAACTGTGTTTCGGTAGCATCAAAAGTACGAAATCCATAAGATTTTTTAAACGTGAGTTTTAATTTATTATTTAACCCCTCAGTAACCCCTGCAGAAATTAATTTTTTAGCTTTAAACCAATTTAAGATTAACGGTTTATGTTTCCGAAGGAGCTATACTCAAAAGTTGTGTTTTGAGTAAAAGGAGTGGTGTATGCTCCCGGCTGATGAAATTTTCAGGGCTTGAATAAATTTATATGATGGTATAAAATTCATACATGAGTAGTACCTTTTTAAGGATTGTTTATGATAATTTTTATGTGAGGGTCATTGTAAAGGTCATAGATAACATAGTGCTTATTAAATTAATATAGATTAGAGGAAAAGTTGCTTAATAAAAAATTTCATCTTAATAGAAGGGTGCTGTTTACCTTTATAATACTAACCTTGTTTTTAATTATTTCTTTTAGCTACATAGGTAAAACAAAAATGTCTGTCAATGTTAAGGTTACCTTTGAATATTCTTCTAAAATACCTGTATATATAGTTTCTCATTATAAAAATAATAAAAAAAATGAATTGAAAAAACATTATCTTGTCGAAAGTAATGGTTTTAACAAAGTTTCCTTTTATTTAGATAAGAACGAATATAAAAATCTTTTTTTTTATTTTCAAAAAGTTGACAAAAAAGTCAGCAAAAATGATAAATCAATGATAAGTATAAGGAGATTAATTGTAGAGAATACATTTAACTCAATATCATTAAAGGGAGGAAGATTATTTAACAGTATTAAAAAGGTTAAAACTTCCAATGGATTATTAAAGGTTGATGGTGTAATTAGGGTATGTCCTCCGTTTATGATATCCAATTCTAAGCTTAATAAACAAATTAAAAAGCTCTCAGAAGAGAAAACCATATATTATTTTTTACTTATACCGATAAGCGTATTATTATATTTCTTAATATCATCAATAAGATTACCTGTTTTTTATGTGTTAAAAAAATATAGTTTATTACAATTTATGTTTATTGTTTTAATATTTATACCAATTATATACGGTCTTATTAGAAGTACAGATAATTATAAAATATGTGAAAAAAGTAAAAAAAGTAAAAAAAATGTCATTAAGTTTAAATTATATGATTTAAAAGATACATATAAGCAATTTATGGATGTCTATAAATTGAATTTTTTTTATAGAGCCAAAATGATACGTTATAATAATTTAGTTAAGACAAGAATATTTAGGACTTCTCCTCTTGACAAAGTTGTTTTTGGTAAAAAAGAATGGTTTTTTTATGCTAAAGAGGATAAAAAAACTAATGTAATTGACTATTATAGGGCAACGAAACCGTTTACAATTGAAGATTTGAGATATTGGAAAAAATTATTGGAAGAACGATACTATTGGTTACGAAAAAAAAACATTGCATACATATTTTTATTAGTACCCAATAAAAGTACTGTGTATCCGGAGCTTTTACCGTCAAATATTAGAAAAACAAAGAAGAAGAACAGGTTAGATCAGTTGATTGACTATCTTAAATTAACCAAGTCTCCGGTAAAGATTCTTGATTTGAGAGATGAGTTCAATAAGAAAAAAAAAGAGTATAAGATGTATAGGAGAACGGATTCTCATTGGTCATATTACGGTGCTTTTTTTGGATATAGGATGATAATGAAATCTTTAAGAGAAAATGGTATTAGCTCATTTTCTGTATCTTTGGAAAATTATAAATTTATAAAGATAAAAAATGCTATTGGGGGTGATCTCAGTAGATTGCTGTCTTTACAAAAATATTTTAGAGAGGATAGAATAATGCTGATGCCCAAAATAAAAAGAAAAATTTTTGATAGAAGATTAAAGTATTATAATAAACCATTTGTTAAGATAAGAGTAAAAGAATCTCAGTGTGGAGATATAGGAACTACAATTTTTATACATGATTCATTTGGAAATCATTTAAAACGATTTTTACCACAGCATTTTAAACGAATAGTGTTTATCAGGGACTGGGGGTTAAATTTTTATACGAAAATAATTAAAAAAGAAAATCCGGTTGTTGTCATCGACGAAATGGCAGAAAGATTTTTAATGAGTAAAAAGCCTGTTAATCCCGTAGAACTGCGATAAATAATATAAATAGTTTTGCACTATGTTGAAATGAAGATGATTGAGTTAAATATCGTTAGAATGGGCTTATTGGGAATTGCAGTAGAGTTTGATTAAAATTTCAGGTTTAATACATTGATTAGTTTTTTAATCAAACATAAGTTCGTATATTCTCTTTATTTCTGATTTTAATTGTTCGATTCCGACGCTTCTTGATTTTCTTATATTTTCTTTTCCTTCAAAGAATACAAGAATTGTCGGCACGGCAAATACTGTGTTTTGTGCAGCTATTTCTTTTTGCTTTTCGCAATCTATGTACAAAAAATCCATTTTTGGAAAAGATGTATCAAGCATATTAATTATTTTAGGCTTTAGTACTTTACATACGGAGCATGCCTCTGTTGATAAATAAACAAGTACAGATGGCGTTTTTTTTATATATTCATCAAATTCATTTATATCCAATTTAAACTCCTTAACGACATTATTTTGACAAAAAAAAATTATTTTGTCAAAAAAACTAAAGAAAAGTTATTATATACCGAAATAATGACTGGGAGTTTTATAATGCAAGTAGATGATGTGACATTACAGAGTATTTTGAATACTTACGGTAAGGGGCTACAAGTTAAAAAAAACGGTAATAGTCCCAAAAAAGACGTTATAACTAAGAACAAGGCAAAAAAACTCAATTTAACACAAGAGGAACTTAGTGTTATCAACTATTCAAAAAACGGTAAGCTTAATATTGATAAGGACAAAAAACAATCATTGATAGACTTTTTTCAATAAATGGCATAATAATTGCTTCAAATAAACGGAGGCAATGATGGGGAAATATTTATTATTAACAAAAGATGCGGATTTTAAAACAGCATATATGTCTTTTTTTAAGAATGATGAACTTGTTTTTGTTGATGATGTTGCTCAAATTAAAAATAATATCGATTGTGAAATTATTGTCATAGAAGAGTCGTTTTTAAAAATAGATGATTATTTGAAGGAAAGTATTAAGTTTACAAAATACAAAAAACCGATAATATACGTTGTCGAAAAACCAAAAAAAAATATAGTTTCTCTTCTTGATAGCGGTGTTATATCATTACTATTGAAAAATGCAGATGAGACAACCATTAAAAAAAAATTTGAAAATATTTTCTATAATTATAAATATTTGAAAAAGTTGGAACTTCTTTCTAAAAAGTCTAAGAGAACTGAAAAATTTTTTGAGTTATTTAATTCCATTACCTCTGATAATACAATCAATGATATTATGGTCAGTATTTTAGACTCAATTCAGGATACTTTTTCATTTCATTCAATAGATTTTTTCTTTATAACCAATAATATTCTTAAACATAAACTCTCGTTAGGTAGTAATATGAATGATTTTTCCGATAAGCAGTGGAAATTGGGTAAAAATAGTCAGAAATGGATAAAGACGGTTGCAGGATTAAAAAAACCTATTGTGTTAAATAAAGGTAGCGAAGGTAAATTATTGAAGTTATTTGGTGAGCAAACTGTTGTAATACCTCTTAAGATAAAGGAAAAATTTATGGGTATGATTACGGCAACCTTGGGTTATAAAAAGAAAAATTTAGATATATACGATATTAAGTTATTAAAGGCTTATGGAGATCAAACTTCAGTTGTTTTGGAGAATGCACAACTATATTGGAGCGTTATAACAACAAGGGAAGAACTTGTTAAGCAGGAAAAAAAGAACTTGCTTGGCAAGATGATAATTAGTTTGAATCATGAGATTAATAACCCTTTAAGTATAATATCAATGGAAGCTCAATTATTACAGAAAAAGTTTGAAAATAAAGAATCTAAAATTGAGTCAAGAATAGCAAATATTGAGAATAATATTGAAAGAATTAAAATGATATTAGAGAAAATATCCTCTTTAAACATTAGTAAAGATTTTAGTATGGAGTATATAAAAGGTCAGGAGATGCTTAATTTAGAACTTGATAATTAAAAATGCAAAGAGCAATAGCCGTAATATTTATTTTATTTTTTTTATTCGAAGTGGGTTTATTTCCGGTTTTAAATGAGACAGAATTTGAAAAACTCTATAATACCGGCAAATATGATATCTTATTGGAAAAAAGTATCAGTTTATTAAATGTTAAGGGTAAAAATTTATCAGACGAAGATAAGGGGCTTTTGTACTATTATACTGCCATAGCCTATATCAAAAATAAAAATAATGCCATCGGTTTATCTTATCTTCTTAAAATTGAGAAAGAATTTTCTAAGGGTAAGTATTTAAAGTATGCATACAGAGAATTAATAAAATATTATGATAAGGATAAACTTAAGCAGATTTATTATAGTAATAAATTAATAAGCGAGTTTCCTAAAACAGTTGAGGCATTTAAGGCTTCTATAAAACTCGGAGAATATTATTTAAAACAGAGGAAATTTAATTATGCCATAAATGTTTTTGAAAAAATTGTTAATGAATGGAATATGGGGGATGTCAACCCTAAAACATATATTTTATTAGCCTTATCTTATGCGAAGACCCATGCATATCTTGATGCTTTGGATTATTTGAGAATAGCCAAAAAAAAAGCACCTAAATTATTAAAATTGAAGCCTGATTATCTCTTTGAATCTTCTAAAATTTATTATAATACTCAAAATTATAAGGAGGCAACAAACGGTTTTAGAAGGTTTTTAAATGTTTTTCCGAAGACTAAAAGGCATAATGAAGTGTTATTGTATCTTTCAAAATCATTAATGAAGGAAAAAAAATATAATGACGCTACAATTATTTTATTGGAAGGTTTATACGATAATGTCAGTCTTATTAATTACAGAAGCTTGGAAAATAAAAAAAAATATTATTCTTTACTATTAAATCTTACTCAATCTCTCATTAAGCTTAGTAAAAAAGAAAAAAAGATTCTTAGAAGAAAATATAAAACTTTTACCGATATAGATAAAAACTTAAATGATATCAAGAATAATTCAATTAATTATAATGAACGTAGAACCGCTACGGTGTTGTTAAATAATAAATATTTAAAAAACGGGGATATTGAGGGGGCAATAATAAATTATTTCTATTTTTTAAAAAAAAAGGGTGATCCTTATATAAGAAAAAAATTCAGAGAGTATTTGAATAACTACATCAACGAAATAAAGTCAGAGGATAGTATGGCTAAAATACTTAAACTATGGCTTCTCGTAAAACCACGAAAGAGCTATATGTCGGGGAAAAATCTTATGGCTCTTGCCGATAATCTTGTAAATATAGGCTTCTTAAAGAATGCAGGTGATATATATATGTATATTACAAAATATACCTTGTTTAAAAAATATTGGAAAACAGCTCAGAATCAATTGGCTAAAATACGATATATGAATGGTAATTATAAGGGCTTTTTAGAAATGTATGATAAACTCTTTTTTGATATTAAAAACAAAGAAATGGTTAAAGATGAATTCTTACTGTACAAAATAGAGGCTTTGGAAATGACAGGGCAAATAAAAGAGGCAAGGAAATTGATAGAGGATATTTTTATAAAAAAAATTAATACTATTTCTCGTTATAAATTATTAAAGGTTAAGGCTGATATATTGCTTAAAGATAAAAAGATATCTAAGGCTCTTGATATATATAAAAGAATAATAAAATCTGATTTTGCAAAAAAAAACAAACTTGAATTAATTACAAAATTAGCCGATTTGTACTATTTGACGGATAAATTGGACATAGCCTTGGATGAATATAAGAAGCTTGAAGATTCAAAAAGTAATATTGAATGGATTCTTTTTCAGAAAATAAATATTTACAGGAAAAAAAAGGATAAAATAAATGCTAAATTGGAAATGAATAGACTTATGGATATTAATCCAAAGTCTTTTTGGTTAAAACAATTAAAAAAGACGAATGAATAAAATGTCTGAAAAAGAAGATTTAAAATTATTAAAAAAAACGTTTGAAGATTTTATAAAAACTTCTTCGGAGTTACAGAATTCATATGAGGCTTTAAAGGACAGATCAGGACGACTTTCGCTTTTTTTATCTAATATTCTTGACAATATTAAATCTTCGATTCTTGTTATAGATAATGATGATAATATTATTTTATGGAATAATTTATCTAAAGAAATTTTTCCTGTTCTTGAGGGAAAGGACCCTCCTTTAGATATTAAGATGATTGATGAAAATAGTTTTGAACTGTCCAAATTTATCAAGGAAAAACAGGATATTATAGAGGTTGAGGTTCCTACATCCAATGGTTCAAAATGGTTTGAAGTACAGGCTTCAGACTTTATAAATAGCAATAGAGAGAAGATTGGTTATATTGTTTTAATTAACGATAAAACCGAGTTAAAAGAGTTGCAAATTCGTTCTTTACAGGAGGATAGATTAAGGGTGATGGGTGAATTGGCAGCTGAGGTAGCACATGAAATAAGAAATCCCTTAGGCAGTATAGAATTAATGGTCTCTTTGCTTCAAGACGATATGGATGAAGAGAGTAAACAGGGTGGAATATTGAAAAGAATTAGATCCTCTGTTAATAATATGAATCATACCGTTACTAATATTCTTCTCTATACAAAAAATATAAGATTAAAAAAATCATCTTTTAGTATTTCAAATCTTTTAGAAGAATCTAAAAATATGGTTATGATGACAATCGCCAAAAAGGGTATAAATCTTAATGTAGAAAAAGGTGAAATGAAAATTATTGCCGATTTTGAATTATTAAAGCAGAGCATAGGAAATATTTTATTAAATGCGGCGGAATCTGTTGATAAAAACGGTAATATATCACTTGGGTTTAAAATGATAAAGAATCAAATTATTATTGAAATAAGAGACGACGGCAAAGGTATTTCAAAGGAAGTTCAAGATAAGATATTTAATCCGTTTTTTACAACGAAGAATACAGGCACGGGACTTGGGCTTGCAATGGTGAAAAGAATTGTTGAGGCACATGGTGGGAGTATTAATTTTACGTCAAATGATAAAGGGACTTTATTTAATATTATAATTCCTATAAAATAGTATTATGGAAATTAAAGATATATTAATTGTTGATGATGATGAGAATATGAACTTTGCCTTAAGTGAAACTCTGTCGAGAAAGAATTATTCCATAGACAGGGCTTTTTCATTTTTGGAGGCTAAGGAAAAGATTAATTTTTTTAATTATCCCATGGTTATAACTGACGTTAGAATGCCGGACGGTAACGGAATTAAACTTGTGTCCGAGATAAAAAGCAAGAATCCCAATACCGTAGTTATTGTAATAACGGCATATGGTAAGATTGACGATGCTGTTAATGCTTTAAAAAACGGAGCACAGGATTATATTTTAAAACCGTTTCAGGCTGAAAAAATATTAAAACTTGTAGATAAAAATTTCCCCAAAAAATTTAATTTTAAACCTGTATCGCAATTTTTTACGGTTGATGAGGAGCTTTTAGCAATGATAGAACGGGCAAAAAAAGCAGCTAAGAGCGATGTTCCTATATTAATTACCGGTGAGAGTGGTACGGGAAAAGAAGTTTTTGCGAGAATAATTCATAATAATAGTAATAGAGCAAAGTTTCCTTATATACCGATTAACTGTGCGGCAATTCCCGACAATTTATTGGAAAGTGAATTGTTCGGATATGAAAAGGGTGCGTTTACGGGAGCCGAAAAATTTAAGCCCGGCAAGTTTGAATTGGCAGATAAAGGGACCTTGGTATTAGATGAGATAGGTGATATGCCGCTTTCCCTTCAGGCAAAGATATTAAGAGTGCTTCAGGAAAAGGAAGTTGACAGGCTTGGCGGTGAGCATACTCTGCCCGTAGATGTAAGGACTGTGTCTCTGACTAATAAGAATATTGAGGAGAGTATTAAAGAAAAGACTTTTAGAGATGATCTTTTTTTTAGACTTAATGTTATTGAATTTAATATTCCTCCATTGAGAGAACGAAAAGATGATATTGTTTTTTTAGCAGAGAAATTTTTAGGATTGTATCAATTAAGAGAGAGTAAACATATTGATGGGTTTTCAGGCGGTGCAATGATAAAGCTTAAAAATTATGACTGGCCGGGTAATATAAGAGAATTGCAAAATGTTATACAAAGAGCAATAATATTTTGTGATAAGAATAAGATAGATGAAACCGATATTGGTTTTAATAAATTTACTAATTCAGTTGCATCAAATAAGGAAATAAAAACTGTTTCGGATATGGAAAAAGATTTAATTTTAAGAACACTTGAAAAAATAGGTAATAATAAGTCAAAGGCAGCTGAGATACTTGGTATATCATCAAGAACACTAAGAAATAAGCTAAAAGAGTATAGTTTGAATTCTCAATAATATAGGGCGAATTTTTATTATTTTTATTTTATCTGTTGACAAAAAAAAATTTCTGAAATACATTATAGTTATTAAACGTTTATTATTAGGAGGATATTGAAATGAAAAATGGGGAAAAAATTATTATTTTATTACTACCTTTTTTATTAGTATTTGTTGTTGCTAATTTGCATGGAATTAACAAACTTGAAAAAATCAAAAAAGCAGGTAAAATTATTATTGGTACGAGTGCAGATTATCCGCCTTACGAATTTAGACCGATAAATGAGGATGATGTGATTTATGGTATGGACATTGATATTGCCAATGAAATTGCTAAAAATTTAGGTGTAAAATTAGAGATTAAAGAAATAGTTTTTTCAAGATTGTTTGATGCTGTCAATGATGAGAAAATAGACTTGATAATTGCAGGATTAAGTCCGACTGAAAAGAGAAAAAAACTTGTTGACTTTTCAGACTCTTATTATAAAACACTTCAAAATATGTTAATAAGACAAAAAGATATAAAAATAATAAAATCACTTGAAGATTTGAAAGGTAAAAAAGTTGGAACTCAGAGAGGCTCGATACAAGAGGAGTTGGTAAAACAGCAGATTACTGATGCTCATTTTTTTGAAGAGGATACGGTAACCGAGCTTGTTAAAAATTTAAAAAACGGTAAATTGGATGTTGTTGTTTTGGAAAAGCCCGTTGCGACTTTATTTGCCATGAAAAACAAGGGTATAGTTAATGTTAAATGTGTCTCGAATGGTACTTTTTTAAGCTCGGCTATAGCCGTCAAAAAGGGAGATGTTAAGTTATTGAAAAAGATAAACAAAATATTGGCAAAATTAAAACAGAATAATATGATAATAGAGTTTGCAGAGAAAGCAAAGCTATTAATGAAAGGAAAGAAATAGTTACATTAATACTTTTTATATTTTATAAAACGTATTTTAGCCATAACGTTATACTTCTACTTGGTCCGCCGGGAATAGTTTTTATTCTTTTTCTGACGTATTCGGGATAGAAATATTCAACGTCTGTTAAATTTTGAATATTCATCCCTATTTTAAAGTTCTCGTCTAATTTAAAACCTGCGGACATATTAATTAAATTATAGCTTGGAACGGATGCTTGTGTACCGTCGGTCATTACTCCATAACGATTCCCAATATATTGATAAAACAAAGATAGTCTTAATCTTTTAAAAAAATCAAAAGAAATACCTGCGTTTCCCGTTATTTTAGCAAGATATGGAATAGGTTCTCCATTTTCTTCCTTTCCTTCTTTATAAGAAATATTTAGGAAAAAATTGGATATTTTATATGTTTTGGGAAATCCCTTTAGCTCAATTTCCAAACCTTTTAAATCTTGATTGCCTAAATTCCCATATACTCTCGCAGTGTTTTTAAGAATTTCAAATTCTTCAGGAGTAGAGTTCCTTCTTCCTATAATATCAAAAACCTTTGTTGAGAAAACATTTGCAAGCAATTTATATCTCTCAAAAATTGTAGTATCAATAGCTACTTCAATTGTTCTAATTCGTTCAGGTTCAAGTTGCTTACCAAAAAAATCAGGACCATAGATAAGACCGGCAACACTATAGTACTGTTCCTGAGGTCCCGGTGAGCGAAAGGCTTCTCCGTATAAAATTTTAAAACTATTGCCGTGTGTAAAGGCGTATACTAAACCTCCTCTTGGATTTGTGTACCACTTATTAGTTATTCCGAGTTTTGTGAATCGTATTCCAAGAATATAGCCTAACTTTGACATAACCTTACCGTCTATTTGTAAATATCCTCCTATATCGCAAATATTAAAAGGAACATCCTTGGTTGAGGCAACGCTTAATAAATTACCATTTAAATTATCATATATACTAGATAACCATTTTGTTTTTCGATTCTCAACAGAAAAGCCACCCGTAACGGTTGCATTTTTTAAAGCGTATTTACCTTGAAATTCGCCTAATAAAACGGTTCCTCCGAATCTTAAAAAAGTTACATCGGCAGCCGTATTTTGAGGTAATATGTTAAGTTGTTCAAAAACGTCACCAAAGCTTCCTACTGCTGTCTGCTTATCTGTACTGTCAAAGTGTAGTGTAAATTTAGTCTCAAATTTCCCGAATTGATGTTCAAAAAATAAATTTGCATAAGTTTTTAAATGTGTGGCTTTCCCACTTTCAGTATTATAATTATTACCATATGCAAATCTCGGAGTAACTCCGAATTTCCCAAAATGTTGATAACTATGTCCAATATCCAATGAAAATTCACCGTATTTTATCGTTCCAAAAAACGAATGTATATCTCTTTCATAAACATTTTTATTTTTAATTCCAGTTTCATCATAAATGTTTTTTTCATAACCGTTATCATCCCTCATTGAGGCTGAAAAGAGAATATTAACCCCGTTAATTGTTTTATTAAAAAACAGTCCTGTTGCTTTGCTTTCAAAAGAGCCATAAGCTATTCTCACATGATTTTTACCTTCTTTTTTTGTTATAATATTTATAACTCCAGCAAAAGCATTTGTACCATATAGAGTCGAGCCCGGTCCTCTTATTATTTCTATTCTATCAACAACATCAATTGGGACAGTATTAATGAAATATTCCATACTTGCGGCATCATAGGCAGGTACACCGTTTATAAGCATCAGAACTTTGTCATTATAGAGTGTAGGACGTATTCCTCTTACCACATTTATATCAGGTTTCCAATAAGAATCAATAGAAATAAAACCGGGAATATAATTAAGTACATCGGACAATTTTCTAACTCCGAAATTTTCTATTTGCTCTGCAGTTAACACAGAAATAATAGCAGGCGCTTCGCTTATCATAACCTTACTTTTTGTGGCTGTAGTAACTTGTATATTCAATAAGTTGTCAATGGAGTATTCACTGGCATCTTTGACTTTTTCTTTTTTAGAAATTACATTGAAAACAAATAAAAACATAATAAGTGTAAATAATATTTTTTTTTTCATAAATTCCTCCAGAATTTAATTTACTCTACCGATTATAATTGTAATTCTAAGAAATGCAGGCACAAATCTTGCACCTTGGCTTTTTGCATTTCCGAGATTAACAATAATTTTAGCTCTGTCTTTTATCGTTTTAAAAGAAACGGCACCAACACCTGCTTCTACCAAATCACTGTCATTACAAAAAATCAGGCATGGGTGTTTTTTTATGATTTTTCCAATTTTTTCATATTTGTCTTGCCAATTATAATCTATATATACAACCTTATACTTTTTTATATCTTCTGTCGAGTTCATTTTTTTTACTATGAATTTTTTACCTTTAATTTTTATATGTAGCATATTTAATGCTTTTTTCATTTTAAACGAAGAAACTCCAATTATTATTGGTTCTCCATACCTATCTATTGCCTTGTCGTAAGTAATTATTTTTACCAATAATTTTGATTGCGTTTCAATACTTATTTGTTTGGAACCGCTTAAACTAAGAGAAATAATAAAAATAAATATTAAAGTAATTAAAATTCGTTTCATGTAAATCCTCCATAAACAACGAAAATAAACAAATAATATTATGAACTAAAAAAAAAAATAATTCAAGAATTTTCAAAAAAAATTATGTTTTTATTATTTATTTTTTTATTAATAATTATTAATAAAAAATCATAAAAATGCATATTTACATAAGATAAATATTTTATCAAAATTATAAAGAAATATTATATATTGTTGTTATAATTGATAAATTACTTAAACGTTATCAATAATAATTATGATATTATGAAATAAAATTAATTGTTATTTTGTGTAATAAAATTATATTATAGTTGATTAAAATACGTATTAGTTAAAGATTAAGACATAATAGCATTTGACAAAAAAAAAAAATAAAAAATAATTAAATAATATAACGAATTAGTAAAAAATAAAAAAAAAAGAGCTTTTAAAAAAAAAAAAATCTGAAATATATTTATCTATAATGGGATTAAAAGAAGAAGAGGCTGTTCGGAATAAAATGATATTAGTTGAAGGAAAGTAATGATGAGGAATATTAATGAATAAACTTAGTATAAAGACAAAATTGCTCTTAATTACCGGTAGTATGATTTTTTTACTTGTAGTCGGGCTTGTATGGAATTCTTATAGAACACAAAAGAAAATATTAACCGATGCTTTGAACAGTGAGATTAATGCTAATGCCTATATCCTTACCGTTATACTTGAACCCTTAGTGGATTTTGATGACAAGGGGGATATAGAAACGGTGTTAAAGAACATGATATCTAACAGTAAGAATATTACGGGTGTATTAATATATAAGCAGGGAATTAAAAAGGTATGGCTAAGTATTAATCCTACAAGAGGGAAGAAAAAAAAGACTTTTCCAATTTTAAAAAATAAGCAAGTTATTGGTGTCTTGAACATTATTTACACTGAAAATGAAATTGATAGTAAACTCAATTCTATATTGTTTAGTAGTATTATTATAGGTATCTTGATGTTTTTGTTTTCTTTTTTGGCCTTATCGGTGATTTTTGAAAAAATTAAGATGAGGTTGGAACTTTTAATCTCAATATCAAATAAAATAGCAAAGGGCGATTTATTAAGCTCGAAAGAGATAATTTTAAAAATTGTCAGAGAGCAATGGGGGGCAAAAAGCTCTGTAACTATGCAAGACGAATTTTTATTTAAAGGGATTAATCTTAAAGAGCAGTTAAAAGGTAAAGATGAATTAAATCTTGTTTTAATAGAATTTTATTCTATGGTGCAGAGCTTAAGTCTTTTGTTGAATAGAATAAAAGGTACTGAAAGTTCTGTCTCAGCATCAGCTGAAGAGATATCAAATGGAGCAAGAGATATTGAATCGGCCTCAATTCAACAGTCGGCTTCGATGCGTGAAATCTCTGTTACAAATGAGGAGGTTGGAGCAACATCAAAAGAGTTGTATTCAAATATTGAAAAAATTGGTGTTGAAATAAAAAAAACAGTTGTTTTGGCAAATTCAGGGAAAGACGGGCTTACGAGTATGAAAGAGGCTATGAATCAACTAATTCATTCAACAAAATCAATATCATCAAAACTTGCTGTTATTAATAGTAAGACAAATAAAATATCAGGTGTAAGTACTACAATAAATAAAATTTCCGATCAGACAAACCTTCTGTCCATAAATGCTGCAATAGAGGCAGAAAAAGCGGGAGATTATGGTAAAGGCTTTTTAGTTATTGCAAAAGAAATCAATCACCTTGCAAATCAAACAACTGTTGCTACGCAAGAAATTGAGAATATGGTGACGGAGATGCAATCTTCTGTTCTTTCCGGTGTAATGGAAATGGATAAATTTTCAGGAGAGGTAACAAAACGTGGTGATGAGGTTGAGGGTATTGGTGGCAGTTTAACTGAAATAATAAACAAGGTTCAGGGACTTGAGCCTGATTTTGAAGTTATTAGGGAAGGTATGATAGTACAAAATAACGCAACGGATCAAATTAGTGAATCAATGGGACAATTGGTTGAGTCAACAATGCATACCAAAGATGCTATTATTGAATTTAAAACAATTACCGATGTATTGAGAAAAGCTGTTAATAAATTAAAGGGCGAAATATTGCGATTTAAAATATAGTTTATTATATTATAAAGAGGAAATGATGAATATAAAGAAATATTTTAGTTTTTATAACGAAACGAAGATTATTTATAAGATGATTGTAGGAAGTGTAATATTTATAATACCTATAGGAGTTTTATTATACTTTACAATCAGTGGCTTTGATTATCATATTGACTTTGCAAAAAGAGAACTAATGGGTGTACAGCTTTTAAAACCTATAAAAAATCTTATTAATTACATTCCTGAATATTCTTTTATGAAAGAACAGGCTAAATTTAACAAAGATGCTAAAATTAAAACTAAGGCAGACGATTTGTTAAAGATTAAAGGTTTAGTTAAAGCTATAGATAAGCAGTTCAATATACTGATTGAGAAATATCAAAAATATTCCGTAATTCTTGAGCTTGGCTTGGGAAAAACAAAGAAAGATGAATTAAACAATATGAATCCGATTAATATATTTAATTCATGGAAGAAAGTGCAAATGAAACCTGATATTTTGGTTGACAAAGACTCAAAAAAACATCAAGATGACAGTAATATAGATTTAGAAAGTTTAAGTCTTGAAAATATTGAAAAGAACAAGATTACAGCTCATACTAAAGAAAATGACGTACAAATTCAGGTAGAAGAAGATAATACAATAAATAATTTAAACCTATTATTGACGAGAATAGGCAATAAATCTAAATTATTACATGATCCTGTTACCGCTTCGTATCGTTCAATGGATACAGCTCTTTTAATAATGCCGAATTTTCATTTTCGTATGATAGAGTTTAAAACGAAAAGAATGGGAATCGTAAAAAAGTCTAACACTAAAGATTTGATGCGTGAGTTTAGTCGTTTAAGTTATGAATTACAATCCAACTTGGAAAAGATAAACAAGAATAATCCGATACGGTACAAAAAATATGATAACTCAATCTCAGGAATTATTCAATATCTTGAATCAATTGCAAATAAAAGGTGGTTCAATAAAAAAAAATTTCAAAAAGAAATGGATAAAACAATAAAATCATCTTATAAATTTTGGGGAGAGATTTTATCGGATTTAGAAACAAAAATTCTTAAGAGAAAAAAAAGCAATGTTAGGAAAAAATATGTTGCAGTTGTTATTAGTCTTTTAACTTTTGTTTTAGCTTTTGGAATGGCAATTCTTATCTCTTTTGGAATTTCAGTACCGTTGAAAAATATCATTGACATATCAGAGGACATTGCAAATGGGAAAATAGGGGCGGCAAGAGATAAACTTGATAAAATAAAAAATAAGGGGATTGATTTTGATACAAGTAAAAATGAACTTCATAAATTATTACAGTCTGTAGAAGTTATGACTGTTAATATTGATTCATTATTAACCCAGATTACAAAGTCAAGTGCACAAGTTACAGCTTCGGCCACACAAATTGCCGGCTCGGCAAGGCAACTTGAAGCAACTGTGGCAGAGCAAGCGTCTTCTACTAATGAGATAACTACTATGAGTAAAGAAATATCAAAAACCTCAAACTTATTATCGGAAACTATGGAGAATGTAAGTAATATGGCTGTTGATGCTTCCGAGGATGCACAGGCAGGAAATGAAAAAATATTAAGTATCAAAAATACAATGGAAACGCTTTTAAGTTCCAGTGATGAGATTGCGGATAAGTTGGCTATAATAAGATCAAAAACTGATAATATTAATAAGGTAATAGCTACTGTTACAAAGGTTGCTAATCAAACAAACTTATTATCTTTAAATGCTGCAATCGAGGCTGAAAAAGCTGGTGAATATGGTATAGGGTTTGCCGTTGTTGCAAGGGAAATTAGAAGGCTTGCCGATCAAACCGCTGTTGCAACTTTGGATATTGAGGATATGATAACGGAGATGAAGGTGGCTGTTAATGATGGTGCGAACTCTGTTGAGAAATTTAGCAGTCAAGTAAAAAATGACTCTAAAGATGTAAATAGCATAAGTGATAATATCTCGGGTATTATTGCAAAGACAAGTGATTTGGGACCGGAATTTGAAGAGGTTTATAAGGGAATGCAATTACAGGCACAAAATTCCGATCAAATAAATGAGACCATGACCCAACTTAATGAGGTAGCGGTACATACAAGGGATTCTGCAGTAGAATTTAAAAATGCTACGGATATTTTAGATGATGCAATTAAAGCATTGCAGGATGAGGTAACTAAGTTTCTTGTTGGTGAATGATGGAGAAGCGTTGATAGAATGTTATTCTTGATATTTAAAATAGGTGATGAAACGTATGCTATAAAAGCGGAAACGGTTGTTGAAGTGGTTGATCTTGTTAATTTCACAAAGATACCTCAAACTCCAGAATATATAAGTGGCTTGATGAATTATAGGGGAAGTATATTGCCGGTTATAGATTTACCCCATCTCTTATTGGGAAAAAAATATAATTCAATGCTAAGTACAAGAATAATACTTATTGATTTTGTACTAAAAAGAGAAAAGAATACTCTTGGAATTATTGCTGAAAATCTTACCGAAACACGTGCTTTTGATAAAAAAAATATAAAAAAATCAGGCATTCAATTAAATACAATTCCGTATCTTGGGAGAGTGATATCTGACAATAACGAAATTATTCATATTTTGGATATCCAAAAAATATTACCGGAAGATTTGAGTAATTCACTCTTTAATAAAAAATAGGCTATGATTTTAACAAAAAATATTAAAAGAACTATTGAGCATAAGATAGGTGCTGATGTGCAATTATTGGGGATAAAAAGTGTTGAGTCTGCTGTTTTAAAGGGAATGAAATCTCACGGATATAAAAGTCCGGAAACTTACGGAATCTTGCTTGAGAGTGATAAAGCCGTGTATAATTCGTTTGTAGAAGATGTCGTAGTTCCTAAAACATGGTTTTTTAGAAATAGGGATTCTTTTTTATTTTTAAAAAATAAATATATTAAGGAATGGAAAAAAAGTAATAAGGAAGTTTTAAGAGTATTATCAATACCCTGCTCAACCGGAGAAGAACCTTATTCAATAGCTGCTACTCTTTTTGAAGGCGGTCTATCAACTGGTTCTCTAATATCTGTTCGGTTTGAGAGGTCATTAAACACAAAAAGAATGTTACCTATTGTTTTGCAGAGTTACAACATCAACAGAGTCTGAAATGAATAAAAAATCTCTATCATTAGTAAA
>CAYOTE010000009.1:0-444 GCA_964406785.1 uncultured Clostridia bacterium | reverse complement strand
AAGCCATTAAATTTGCCGAATGTGGAATATATTTAAAAACTCATACACATATGGAAGATGTTAATTATTCGGGAAAGTTTTTATATGAAAAAGATAATAGCATTATTGTTGATGACATATTAAAATCTCAAATTATCTTTTCTCATGTTAATCTATTAAATATGAATAATATAAGTAAAAGAAAATATGATTTAATATTTTGTAGAAATGTTTTTATATATTTTAATGATGTGGCAAGAAAAAAAGTCATTAAAAATTTAAAAAATAAACTTGCCAAAAACGGGATAATTTTTACCGGTCATGCGGAATTAAAGATATTTCTTAATGCAGGCTTGAAGAAAATTAATTCTAAAAATACATTTGCCTGTCGGGAAGAGATAATAGACAGTGAAGAATTTAAACCGTATAAACGAAAAAAAATTGTTAATAAAAAACGAATAATTC
>CAYOTE010000008.1:0-24290 GCA_964406785.1 uncultured Clostridia bacterium | reverse complement strand
TAGTAAAACTTGATTGGGATTAGGTGTTAATATAATTATCAGATTATAAAAATTAGAAAAAAAGGAAAAAACATGTTAGTAAAGACGAGGAATAATAATGAAATTTTTATCAAAAGTGTAGCGAAATGTTCAAGATGCTTATTATAACAAGTTAAACGATTGAGATAAATGAAACATAGTTGCCATATTTGCAATGCAGTGATTGAGTTTAACGAAGTTAGAATGGGTTTATTGTACATTGCAGTAGATTTTGATTAAACTTTTAGGGTTTCAATAGAGCTTGACAATAGTTTTTGTCAATAAAAAAATATTTCTATAATTCTAATCAACTTCCGTGTATGGTACGAAATGTGTTAGATTTGCATCTGATTATTGGCAAAAGTGGATAAAATTCTATATACCTAATATCAGTTTTTTAATCTAAATTTTTTCAATTCCCACCCATCATCATTTTCAATAATCTGATAAAAAGTTTCTTTATAAAGGCAGTGTGGATAAGCAGATAAGGGATTGTAAAGTCTGAGCGGGATATTTTTTTTATAAAGAAATTTTCCTTTTCTATTATAAACTATTACTTCTTGCTTACCATCAATTCGATATGGAATTACATATAAAAAATTATAATCACAAAAATATGTTCTGATTTCCGGAGCATAATTTTGAAATTTTAAACGATTTTTCAAAACACGATAATACTGTTCTTTCAATCCTGTTTCTGTTTTATAAACGTTTATTATTTGCTTTTGTTTCTCTTGAGTAAGGTGTGTTTTTTCAATTTTAGGAGTAAGTTGAAACTTATAATCACCATTTTCTTTAAATATTTTAAAAGAACCGGTACCTGTTTTAACTAATAACATATTGCTAAACACAGAAATTTCAGACCCTAAAGGTTTATATATCAAAATCGGATCCATATATTTACTACCTAAAAAAGAATTAATTCTCTTAGAAATATTTTTAATTTTTTTTAGATTCTTGTTATACTTGACTGTGATAAGTGCCATTTTTTTATCAACAATTCCTCTTTCAAGTCCATAGTAGTATTTCCCGAGTTTTACAAAATCAAAACCTTTAATAATTTTGTATTCTTTAACAAAACTACCATCATAACGAAAAAACATTATTTTATTATTACCGTTTATAAGAATTTCATTATCAAGCATTTGTATAGAGCCCACACTTAACACTTCTCTTGGCCCTTCTCCCATTCTTCCAAATTTTGAAATAATTGTTCCCTTATTTAAATCTAATAAAATAAATTTACAATTTTGATCCTGAATTAACATTGTTTTTTCTTTAATTAAAATTTTACTTGGCTTTTCAAGGAAATCTAAATTAATATTGGTTGAAAACATGAACAAATTCAATACCATAATAAAAATCAATAGTAATCTTAGCATATTTACCACCTTTAATAAAACACCATTTTAATTAGCATTCTGCAAATCTAAGTTGTAAACTCCAATTATCTTCCACTGTTTTGAAAATTAAAAACTTAATATACCTTGTTTCTTGATTTTTTTCAACTATCCACACATTAATCGTTGATAAAGCTGGTCGGAATTTTGATTTTTTGATTCTTGTATAAAATGTTATTATCAAAATAAGTTACATATTATTTATTTCATTTTCTAAAGACTGAATAACTTTTAAAATATATTCAAATTTTAGGTATTTACCAAAAATTATAGATTGCATCTGTTTATAATCCTTTTCTAAGATTTTTAAAATATAATCTTCTGGGATAAATCTTAAAGTTTTTTAGGCAATGCTGTACGATAAGGCATGCAATTATTGGGATAGAACTTCTGTTTGGAATTAAACAACAGCTTCCAACATCTTTATTTGTTTAAGAGCAGTTTCTCTTATCGACGATTCAGCTAATATTGCAAGATCATAATAATGACGAGAGTAACAGATATAATTGTTTTATCATAGATCTTAATGGTAAATAAATGCCCCAAAAATAAGAAAAGCACGACTAAGTTAAAGTTATTCGTGAATAACAAAAGAAACCGAACCTGAGTTTGCACCACTTGTTGCAGGAACCAGAGTTTTTCCTTTATAGGACACGATTACAGACCAAGTGCCTGCACCAACATCAGTTTCCAAAGTTGTTATAGATGCTGTATATGTGCCGGGAGCAATTCTATCTTTTGAAAAAACTTGTCTACTCCCTTTTGGAGTAGTTCCAAGAGTACCAAAACCTGATAAACTGACAGAAAAGATATCATCTTTAGCGGAGCCTGAATCCCAAACCATTATAAGTAATGCCGAACTGTAATTTTGTTCGTCCTGTAAACCCTCTCCGGTATTGTCCAAAGAATCATTCTGTATCTCTGTCATTCCTCCACCATGTTGCAATAAATTAGGATCAATAGTACCCTGTGCCGTAACCTGTTGTCCCTTATTATTAACTTCATTCTCATCACATGATAGAGCTCCAAGTTTAGCCTGCATAGCACCCAGAGTACGATTTATTGTCCCAATTTTAGGTCCTATATCGCTAAAATCATATAAAAGGGTTTTAACTGTGTCTTTAGTCGTATTTAACTTACATGCCGCACTCATAAAAATAATGCGGGAATATAAAGTTTTAATTTTAGTCCACATACCCACAACTTCACCAGATATTTTTTTCCCATTATAATAAGTAAAAGCAACCATCTGGTTTGTACAGGGGTCTGCTCTTTGAACATTAATTTCCTGAAAAAATTTTGATGATACAGCCATAAAATATTCAAACTTTTGCTCAATTCCGGCTTTTATCCCTTGAAATTTAATGACTAAAGTTGCAATATCCGCCTTACAAGGATCATTTTCTATATCATTACCTAAATTATCAAGGGCATCTTCCAGATCTTCAATTTTTTCTTCAACTCTAACTGTTGCTTCAAGCAAATTACCTTTATAAACGGCAGTTATTGAATGCATGCCTATCTCATCTCCAGAAAAGACTCCGCTTGAAGCTCCCGTCCAAACTATCTCGCTATTTGGAATAACTTGGGACTCACCGCTTTCACTTATTTCTGTAACAACATAGGTTATTTTGGAACCTTTTTCTATCTTCATATCTGAAGGAGAAAGATTAATAGATATAGGTTTTTCTTCAACAATAATAGTTGCCTGAGCAGATTTACCTTCATATTTTGCCGTTATTGTAAATGTACCTTCATTCTTTCCTGTAAAAATTCCACCGGAAGCTCTTGTCCACTGTATTTTACCTACAGGAATTACATCTGTCGCTCCATCTCTATTAACACCTATAACAACAAAAGATAGGGATGAGCCCTTATTTATTGTTTTTTCAGCAGGCGAGATATTTATGGAAATGAGATCAGATTTTCCGAAGCTAATATTACATTTATAGTCTTCCTTTGTACCTGATACTTTTACAGACTCTTCTTTTGATTGATTCTTATTAGTTGCCTTAACAGAAACCTGAAAAGAGTCAAAAATGGTTTTAGTAAATACCAATTTAAAAATACCACTGGAACGAGTTGTCGCATCAGAACAATCCTCTATCATTTTATCTGAAGGAGATACATCAAGCTGTATATTTGATAATTTGTTCCCATTTCCATCTTTTACAGATCCATATACACGAAAAGCCATTGTATTTTTCAACTTAACTAAAACATTTCTGCATTTATTATAAAAACCTGCTTTTTTTTTAATAATCCTGTCTTCAATCACTTTGTCTACAATTTCCTGAATTAGAGGGAAATATCTAACCAGACCATAATCTATTCCAAGATCATCCATAATCCCTTTTAGATTCATTTTATTCAACAGAAATTTTTCAATTGTCTCACTTTTGCAGAGCATTTGCCTTGCAATCCTGTGTATCTCCTTCTGCATATTTTTTGCCATCTTTTCAATCTGTTTCTGCCTTTTTATAAAACATGGAGGAATATTATAAGCTTTGGATAAAAATTTGACATCAGTGGCTTGTTCTCGATAATTGTTTCGTCTCAGCCATTTTATCAATGCCTGAAGATCAATAAGACCACCATGTTGCCTTCCTGCAATAAACCTGTTGCCTACCCAGAAAAATATATTCGATGAATTTTCAGTCTCTTTATAAATATCATGATAAAGCCCCACTTGATTTATCGGACATGACTGCCTATTGGGGAATTGTTTCATCCACTGAATGTTTCGAGGGTCCCCTCCAATCGTATCCAACTGTCCTGTTGTCTCACCACCAACACAAAACTGCTCACGTTTTCTTAATAAATTCCCCAATCCTTTGCAGGCATTTATCATTTCCTGTGCTACTTTAAAGTATAGTTCAACAAATTTGCCCAGTACAGGGATTCTACCGCCAAACTCAGCACCAAGGCTGAATAAAACTTCAATTTTATCCCCCGGATTTTTGGAACGCAGAGCTCCGGCAACTGTTTTTAGAGCACCTAAGGCCTCAATATATCCGGAAAATTTATTTTTAAATCCTTTATAATTTACCTCTAAAAATTCCATATCATCAATAATATGTCCATCTAATCCTACATCACGTAAAGCTTGAACTGCATCAGCTGTTGGGTTTTTTGCAAGATATTTTTTTACACCACGGATTTTATCAAATTTACTTTGAGCATCATCCCAAAGGTCCTTTAGTGACCCAACAATAGCCTGTGATGCTTTATCAAGCAATGAGCTAAGAGTAGTGGAAACCAAAGACTTCATTTCTCCCTTTAAAAAATTTGTGGCATTATTCCTTTTCCCCGAATCGTTTTCTTCTGCATCTTTTTTTAATGACTCCTGATACCCTCTATATAATTTCACAGCAGTCTCAGCAAAATTTATTTGCTCCAAATCCAACGATTCATAATCCCGAAAAATCTCATTAAAATAAGTTGCATCACGAACCGTTCCTTCTGCACTATTAGCAGAGGCAATAAATGTAGCTTCAAGTTTAGCCGCAATTTTATTTTTAAGAAATTCTGTTAATTGAGCTTTATTTAAATTAAGCTCTTTTTTTGCAAAAATATTAATAGATGGAAAGATTATAATAAATACAAAAAACAATAATAAATATTTATACTCTAAATGAATTAATTTACGATTATTTACATTTCTCATTTTATACTCCTCTTTAATTTAGTCTAAAAACAGCTCCCCCAAATAAATAAAAACGGGAGTTTGACTCTGTTGGATACATTCCCGGAATCGACTCAAAACCAGTCCTCACCAAATAATATCCGCCACGTACATATAGCTTTATATACGTATTATATTTATAATTAGCCGATACATTAATGTGCATAGTTGTAGGATGTCTCAAATATACACCATCCACAATAATATCTCCTGTTCTGTCATTAAAACCGGTATAATTATCCGTATATACATTACCAAATTCATATGTGCCATGTCCTGCAATGTTGAATTTCTTTGAAAATGGCAATTTTAGATCTGCAAATCCGCCAAACCTTAATAAATTACCGTTCCTTTTGTAAAAATTCGCTTTATCAGATAGTGCAATATTTCCATGAATACCAATTACCGGTCCAATTACAAGATATTTCAAATTAAATCCAAATTTCGCATATAAATCAAGCACATAAGGTTTTACGGGTTCCCCAAAATTCTTATCACCGGAATGATGCCAATATTTAAATAAGATATTAAAGGATGTTTGCATAAATTTACCAAGATTACTAACTTCAAAATGCAGGTCAGTATAACTGCTGTCCATCTCATTCAAAAAAAGATTTGTGTGTATAGAAAGTGAAGTCCGTTTTTTAAAATCTTTACTATTTCTTGATGTTCGAAGAATCAATTTTAAATAATTTGCCAATTCATTTTCTGAATAGCTTTTATAAAAAGATCCTAATGTAAATTCAGACAGGCTACTGCCAAAACTTAATTCACCGAAAAGTTTACTGTAATTATTCAAAGTATTTTCTGAGAATGAATAAGAATCCATCATAAACCTGGTTTTGAAAAATTTGTGTTTATTCTTTACAATATATAACAAATACGGTTTAAGGTGAGTGAAATTATGGTTGGGAAGATCACCGGCTTCAGTTTCAAATAACAATTGTAGCTTCAATAAAGCATTAGATGACATACGGGTACTAAATTCTCCCAACAGTCTGTGAAGTTTATAATCATTTGCTGTATCATTTGAGTAAGTATAATTATTAAAATCATAATTAAAAAATAATTTAGTGCTATTGGTTAGTTGATATTTTAAATTAGTTCCAAAATCCATCTGTTTATACTTTGTTCTAATGTTACCTGCACTACTATATGAATTGTATCCACCACGAGCCGTCATATCTAATTTATTGACACCTAAATAATTTACTTCACCTGAAAAATTAGTATTACTATAAGATTCCAGCATAATGTCTTTTTTGGAACTAAAATTAAGATTCAAACTTAGATCAGGGTTAACCTTATATTTTCCACCAATGGAGAGAGCGTTTTTACTACCTTTTATCTTATCAGGAACCTGATTTCCAACAAATACAGTTTCTGTACTCTCTGATCCAAGCATCAATTCTCCCCAGAGTCTTAACTTAGAAAGAAAACTTATCTTTGAACCATAAAAAACTATATTATCCTTTATTTTGAATTTTTCATAAAATTTTTTTGAATAACGATAATACTTATTGATTTTTTTATAGTTTTTATAAATTAAAGTATTATTTATTTTAATCAGATTATACTGAGACATTATTTTATCAGCAATGTTTTTATCAATGACGGTAAGACTATATATCTCACTTAATTGCTCCAGAAGACGTGAAACTTCATTTTTATGAATACCGTTAAACGTAACTATAGACTGAGCTTTTGCTTCATGAAAAAACTGTACAAATGATTTATGTATCCACCCGCTACGTCTACCTGATAATTTAATCTTATAATAATCATCTCCATCCTCATCTACAATGAACACCTCATTAAAATATGGATAATGGATAGCTTTAGAACCATTTATAAAACTATCAAGAACAATGGCATTACTCTTAATAATTTTTACTTTTGCAATCCGTTTTACTGTAACAGTTGCATCCATAAGTTTTGGTTTCATTTGTTTAATCAATCCCAGAAACAATAAAGACTGCGACAGCATTTTCTTTTTGATTTTTTTAATCATTTTTCGAGCTTTTAAAGTAACATTGATATTTGCAGGAGGTGTATATATTGGAGCTTTATATATTTGCTTTTTTACAGATATTTTTTTTTTAACAAATAATTTACTCTTAACAAGTGTTAGATAATTCTTATGTAAATATCCAATTTTTCCTTTTAAAGTTCCAGATTGACAACACACCTTTCTCCAATTACCCTCTCGTTTAATCAAATCCACAAAATAGCCTCTATATACTGTCCCAATAATTTTGTAATTTTTACCCGGACCACTTCTAAAATTTAAAACACTGGCTTTAATTGTAAATTTTTTAATTTCTTTTTCAGCAAAGAAAATATCCAAAAAAAATAAGATAAATAATAAAATAAAAATAAATATTTTATTTTTCATAATACCCCTCCATGTATTATTTCTATGAATTTTAAAAAAATAAAAAAAAATAATCAATTATGTTAAGAATTTTTTATTTTTCTTTCTAATATACTATCATTTAATATGACAGTCTTTATTTTTCATTTTAATCACCATAAATTCTATACGCAATTTCATCGCCATGTATATTCAATTGTGTGTTTTATATAATAATGTTGATAATATTAGGTGTAGTGCTCATTGATTGAATTAAAATCCATTCAAACTGTGAGAAAAATTTTACAGCTGTGAGTTTTTGCTCACAATATTTGCAATTAAATACTAATCTCTTTATAATATTTTTATGAAGAATTTTTTATATAGTATTCTAAGCTTGATTTTATTATACAGTTTGAATATAAATATATTTTCACAGGATGAATTTCTCAAGTTTGAGCATATCACTGTTGATAATGGTTTGTCTTCAAATGCTATTACAAGTATAATTCAGGACAAGCAGGGCTTTTTATGGTTTGGAACCCATGACGGATTAAACAGGTATGATGGTTATAGTTTTAAAATATTTAGGAGTGACCCAAAGGATAGCCAAACTATTTCTTCAAATTTAATTCAAACTATTTATGAGGATAGTAATGAAATATTATGGATAGGTACTTATGATAGTGGTCTCAATAGCTATGACCCGGATAAAAATAAGTTCACACATTTTGTTTCTAATCCCAAAAAACCAGAAAGTATTGGAAATAATTGTATTACATCCATTTATGAAGACAAAACTGAAACCCTTTGGGTTGGAACTAAATTTGGTGGTTTAAATAAATATAATAGTAAAACACAAACGTTTAGACACTTTTTCATAGCGCCAAGTGAATCAAAAGGCATTGACAAGAATGTAATATCTGTAATATTTGAGGATAGTAAAAATATTTTATGGATAGGCACAGATGTCGGTTTATACATATTTAATAGAAATAGGATGAAATTTGATAAATTCCAAGAAAATAAGAACCACTCTTTAAATAAGGTATTAGATATAAAAGAAGATAATTCTGGAAACATCTGGTTTACAACGGATAAAGGATTAAACAAGCTTGACAATTCGAAAGATTCAATAATCACATTCAAATATACTAAGAAAAATATTTCAAAAATAGCAGACGATAATTCTTCAAAGATGTGTATTGATAGTAATGGTTTAATCTGGGTTGGTGCATGGGGGATAGGTTTTAATGTTTTTAATCCTGCAACAGGCAAATATAAAAATTTTACTCATAATCCTGGTAAAAAGGGTAGCCTCAGTCATAATAGAGTTACAAAAATATATAAAGACAGATCTGATATTATATGGATTGCAACTGAGGGCGGGGGACTTAATAAATTTGATATGAGAAAAACTGTTTTTGAAAATTATTCACACGATCCTACAAATAAGAATAGTTTAAGCCAGAATAATATTAAAAGAATATATGAGGATAAAGCCGGTATTCTATGGATAGGTACTGATGGGAAAGGCTTAAATAAGTTTGACAGAAAAAAAAACAAGTTTGATGTTTTTATTAATAATCCGAATAACCACGGAAGTATCAGCAGTAATTACATAAGTGCAATATTTGAAGACAGTTTAAAAATCTTATGGATAGGCACTATGGGTGGAGGTTTAAATAAATACTGTAAAAAAACAGATAGTTTTGTTCATTATAGGTATAATACAAACAATAGAAATAGTATTCCTAGTGATACTGTTACCGATATTATAGAGGACAGTGAGGGCACTTTATGGTTTGCATTTGAGTTTGGAAACTCAGGATTGGCAAAATACAATAGAGAAAGAGATACTTTTAAACGGTATGAACATAATTCTAATAATCCCAAAAGTATAAATAACACAAATATAATTAAAATATTTGAAGATAAAAACCAATATTTATGGTGTGGTGGTTCAAATGGGTTAAACCGTTTTAATAAAAAAGATGAAACATTTAAAAACTATATATTTGATCGGAATAATAAATCTGGATTAAGCCATAAATGGGTATGGTCAATTTTTGAAGATAAAAGAGGAAGGCTTTGGGTTGGAACTTATGGTGGTGGACTGAATTTATTTAATAAAAAAAATAATTCTTTTATTCATTATACGGTAACTGAAGGGCTTGCAAATAATGTTGTTTATGGAATACTTGATGATGAAGATGGAAATTTATGGATGAGTACGAATAAAGGGATATCAAAATTCAACCCGGAAAATGAATCTTTTAAGAACTATGATAAAAGAGATGGATTGCAGGGCAATGAATTTAATACAGGTTCTTATTATAAGGGACAAGACGGTAGGTTATATTTTGGTGGGACAAATGGATTGACTGCTTTTTACCCAAAGGATGTAAAAAACAATCTTTATATACCACCAATTGTAATAACATCATTCAAGGTACTCAATAGAGAATTTAATCTACCCGAACATATATCAAAAATTAAAAAAATCAAATTAAGATATGACCAGAATTTTATATCTTTTGAGTTTGCTGCACTTGATTATTCAATACCAGGCAAAAACAGATATGCCTATAAATTAGAAGGACTTAATGAGGATTGGATTTACAGAGATGCAAAAAAAAGATTTGCCGATTATACGAATCTTTCTCCCGGAACTTATATTTTTAAGGTAAAAGGGGCAAATAATGACGGTATATGGAATGAACAGGGAGTTCCCATAAAGATACATATCTCACCGCCATTCTGGGAAACAAGATTATTTACTATATTTTGGATATCTATAATAATCTTAGTATTACTATTGATAATTAATTTTACCTATAGATATATTCTCCTATTAAAAGAAAAATCTCAGGCAGATAGATTTGCTGCAATAGGAAAATATGCTTCATTTCTTGCTCATGATATTAAATCTCCTCTGGAGGGAACATATCTGATTATGAATGAATTAAAAAAAATGTTGCCTGAAACTGATGAAACGCATGAATATTTTGATGATGTTATAGGGGGATTAACTCAGATAAGGTCAATAATTAAAGGTTCATTAGACTTTTCAAAGGTAAATAATCCAAAATTGAAAAAGCTTGATATTAAAAATATTATTGAAGGATTTTGTGATGAATTCAAAAAATCAAAAAAATGTACATTTGAATTATATCTTGATTTGGCGACAGTTTCTGTAGATCATTCTTTAATGCAAAGAGTTTTTTTTAACTTGTTTCAAAATTCTTATCAGGCTAAAAAAGAGAATTGTGAAATATTAATTAAAACAGAGATAATAAAAAAAAAGGTTATAATATATGTTAGAGATAAGGGAAAAGGTATATCTGAAAAGTTAATAAAGAATATATTTGAGCCTTTCAATTCAACTAAAGAGGATGGGCTTGGAATTGGATTAGCCTTTGTTTCTGAAGTTATTAAAAATCATAATGGTAGTATAAGAGTAGATTCTGAATTAGGAAAAGGAACGGCATTTACTCTATTATTGCCGGTTTATGATTAATATGGAGAATAAATGAGTGATATTCTATTTGTAGATGATGACCAAACTATGCGTAATGCTATAAAAATTATTTTAAAAGATAAAGGACTTGAAATTGCAAATTCCAAAGAAGATGCTATAAAACTTCTTAAAGAAAAAAACTTTGATCTTTTGTTGACTGACCTTCATTTGCCAAAAAAAAGTTCAGGCTTAGGTCTTATTGCTAAAGCAAGAGAATTAAATGAGGATATGTATATTGTTGTTGTAACAGGGTTTGCAAGTATTGAAACGGCAGTTGAGGCCATTAAATTTGGAGCTGATGATTATATATCAAAGGAATTTACTCCTGACAGTCTGAGATTAAGCATAGCAAAGTTTATTGAGGCAAAGACAAATAAAAAAAAACTTCAAAAACTTGAAGCAGAGAATATTATACTTAGAAAAATAAATCGTGGTTCAACAAGTCTAATTGGAAATTCTCCTATTATGAAAGAAATTAAAAAGAAAATAGATATAATTGGCAAAGATAATGAGAGTACAGTCGTAATTCTTGGGGAATCCGGCACTGGTAAAGAGCTTGCTGCAAATGAGATACATAATAGCAGTAACAGGAATAAATTCTCTTTTATACCGATAGATTGTCCGACAATCCCAAAGGATTTATTTGAGGCAGAACTTTTTGGATATGAAAAAGGAGGATTTACCGATGCAAAAGCTCGTAAGATGGGAAGAATTGAACTGGCTGACAAGGGTACTTTGTTTTTAGATGAAATAGGAGACCTTCCACTTCAAATGCAGGCAAAATTACTCCGTTTTCTTGAAACATCCGAGTTTTATAGAATTGGAGGAACTAAGCCGATAAAAGTTGACGTTAGAGTACTTTCTTCAACTAATAGAGATCTTTATAAACTTGTAAAAGATGGATTATTCAGAAAAGATCTGTTTTATAGATTACAAGTCGTAGTTATTACTATGCCTGAATTAAAAGAAAGAAATGGAGATGTTGAACTACTTGCACAATATTTTTTAAATAAAAATAATTTAAGAAAAGGCAAAAATCTAAAACTTAGTATTAAAGATATTGAAAAAATAGTATCACATAGCTGGCCTGGAAATGTTAGAGAATTAAAGAATAATATAGAGAGCTTTTCTGTATTAGGAGAACTACCATTAAAGATTAAAAATACAACAAAAGGAAACTTTAAAGAAGCAAAACAGAAATTAATTCAGGATTTTGAAAACGAATATTTTAAAAAAGCACTATCTGAAAATGACAATAATATAACCAGAACAGCAAAAATAATCGGTATTTCGAGAGAAGAACTATCAAGAAAAATCAAAAAATTAAATTTCTCTTATTAAACGTATAAAGTCTCGTCGTTAAAATCTTTTCCTTTTTCATAAACATATTATAGTATTTTTATTTTATTTATTCAATTGATATCTCTAACCTAAGTTTTATCAAACTTTACTGCAATACCTAATCTATTTGTTCTAACTGAGTTAAATCCAATTGCTTTTTTATTATTGCATAAGTGTTTCAGCAAGTTTGTATTAAGTAGACTTATTTGGTAAGTTTATGCTGTATTTTATTAATTTTCTTTCACCGTCTTCGTCTTCTGCAAAAACATAAGCAAACTTACCTTTGAAAACAGGTCCTCTTTTCAATATTAAATTTTCAGGTAATCTGAAATCTGACCTATAGATGTATTTCCCATTATTAGTAAAAATATCAATTTTTTGTACCTTATTGTCTCGTGGATCTTTAACATATACATAAATGAAGTTTCCAACAAGAGTAATATCATTAAAATACGGAACAAGGTCAGGATCGTTTTTGATTAATCTGTCAACGAGTGTTTCTGGCATTTTTCTGCCGTTCAATACTACTCTGTCATATCTTGCTCGTTTCATTTTCTCAGTCAATTTAATCTTTTTTCTTGATTTTATGCCGAATTCAAAGATTTTCTTTCCTTTCGTGTCAACCTTTGTTATAAGGTATTTATTCTTATTACCCAAATAGAAAAAATTATTATTATACTCGACGACGGTTCCGTCAAATTTCACCATAATAGTCAATTTTCCGGATGATACTACATTAGGCTTTTTTGAAATAATCTTTTTAATAAGTGTACTTGTTTTGTCTTGTAAATTAAAAACTTTTAACATCTCTGTTTCAAATTTATCGTTTTTTTCGGATTTTGTGTATAAAAATTTGTATTTGTCAATCATGGCATCGGGAAATAAAAAAGAGATATCCGGATTTATTGTTTCCATATACTTTCCATTTGTTTTAAAATAATGAAATCTACTCATGGCCGGAACAATGACATTGTCATCAATAATATAAAATGTAGATAAATTCTTATACTCTCCCGGTCCTTCACCCTGTTTACCTATTGCTCTTAGAAACTTACCTTCCGAGTTAAATACAAGCAGTTTTTGTGCTTTTTGTTCAGCTACAAAAATTGTGCCGTCATTGCTTACGACTATCTTTGCTGTTTTTACAAGTATGGTGTCTCCGGCTGAATCGACTTCCCAAACTTTTTTAGGTTTAAAATGCCATTTTCCCTTAGAGGGTTTGTCTTTATTTAAAATAATACTATTGCCAAAGAGGGTAATAGCAAAAAATAATAAAACTATTAAAATAATTATACGCTTCATAAAGCCTCCTAATATGTTTTACACATAATCTTATCTACAATAAATTGTACAAAATATATTGTACAAAATATATTGTACAAAATATATTGCTATATGTATGATATTTTATATGGTACATAATGATAAACAATACAATATAATCAAGACGAATAAGAACGTAATAAAGTTTCATAAAATAATTGTTTATTATTCAATCACCTCTAAAGTAATAAAGTTATATAATTATGAAAAAACAAATTATAAAAAAACAATGTTATTCGGTTGAAATTTAAGTCAAATAATAGTACAATGACAACTGTATTTTTTTTACCTAAATTTGTAATGGTTAGTTGCGTTTGGGTTTAATTGATATTTTTTAGAAAAGAATTAGTATTAGGAGAAGTAAAAAATGGCTGAAGAAAAGAAAACGCAAGACGCAGAGGTGAATAAAGCAACACCCGAAAAAGAGGAAATAAAGACAGAGGCAGTGCAGGAAGAGAAAAAAAAGGTTGAAGATAGAAGTGAAGAAAAAGTTGTAACAAAACCTAAATCCGCCCCAAAAAAAGCGGAAAAAGTAAAAATCACAAATAAAATGGATGATTTAACTCGATATTCTCCGGTTCGTACGGATTTACCTGAATTAAAGTCAGGGGATATTATAAGAGTTTCTTATCGTGTTATTGAGGGTGGTAAGGAACGTATTCAGATATTTGAAGGAACAGTAATTGCATTGAAGCATAGCGGTATTCAAAAAACTATTACCGTAAGAAAGACTTCTTTTGGTATTGCGGTTGAAAGGATTTTTCCTTTAAATTCTAAACTTGTTCAAAAAATTGAAATAAAGAGACATTCTAAGGTAAGAAGGAGCAAACTCTATTATTTGAGAAATCTTAAGGGTAAGGCTGCCAGATTAAAAGAAATTAGGTAATGCCTGATTACGAATTAGAAAAAAAATACTTAAATAAAAAAGAAAACGCTCATGTATGTGGCGTAGATGAGGTTGGGCGTGGTGCATTGTTTGGTCCTGTCGTTGCCGGTGCAGTGATATTGGATTCCGAAAAATTGGATTACAGGTTGAATGATTCAAAAAAATTAAGCAGTAAAAAGAGGCTTGAATTAGCCTCGGTAATTTACGAAAATTCTATTGCACATTCGGTTGGTTGGATCTGGAATGATGTTATTGACGATACAAATATTTTAATTGCGACAAAGAAAGCGATGGAAATGTCGGTAAAAAAGTTGCAAATTTCCCCGGATTATGTTTTAATTGATGGTATGAAACCTGATTTCTTAAATATTATTGGCGAAGGCGTTGTAAAAGGCGACTCAAAAAGTCTGTCGATTGCTGCAGCTTCAATAATTGCAAAAGTTTTTAGAGATCAATTAATAGTTAAAATGTCAAGATTTTTTTCTTGTTATGATCTTGGTAATAATAAGGGATATCCAACAGAAAAACACATAAAAATAATAGAGTTAAAAGGGCAAACTTTTTTTCATAGAAAAAGTTTCAGGATAAAAAGATGGCAAAGGACAAAAGATCAAGTTTAGTATCGTCAGCACTTAAGTTGTCAAAGCAGGGTAAAATTGAAGCTGCTATAAAGGAATATGAAAAAATAATACAATTTAAACCTGATGATCTTGAAATAAGACGAATAATAGGCGATTTACATTATAATAGAAAGAATTTACGGGAAGCGGTAAAGCAATTTGATTGGATTGCCGATTTTTATAGAAGAGAGGGATATCATGCAAAAGCTATTGCTATGCTTAAAAGAGTTACAAAAATTGATCCCGGAAATGAAAAGGTCTCATTTAAATTAGCCGAGTTATACTCTGCACAGGGTTTAACTATTGAAGCAAAGCAAATTTATCTTGAATTAGCAGAGGAGTATAAAAGAAAAAGAAATATTAAAAGTGCTTTAAGGATGTATGAAAAAATTCTTGAGTTTGACAGCGGTAATATAAATATGAGATTATTACTTGCCGATAATTATTTAAAAGAAAAAATGCAAACTGAAGCTGTAAGAGAGTATCTTACAGTATCAGATATCCTAATACGAAAAAAAGAGTATGTAAAAATCGAAGAATTACTTAACAAGATTATTCCAAAAGTTAAAAATGAAAAACTAATGGAGAAGCTTGCAAATACATACATAAAACAGAATAAAACCGATGAAGCTGTTGATTTTCTTAAAGGTTTCGGGGATGATATATATAATCATCTTAATTTATTAAAATTATTGGGAGATTTATATTTTGATAAGGGTTTGATAGATGAGGCGGAACAGATATATTTAAAACTTTCCAGTATCAATCCCGAAGAGATAGAAGTAATTATGAAGCTTGGACGAATGTATATGGATAGAAAGGATTTTAACAAAACCTTCTCTCTTTTTATACCGGTTGTCGATAAGTTTGTTTCTTTAAAAAAGTATGAAGATGCTATATCTCTTTTAAGATTTATTTTAACGGTGAATGATTCTTTTGCGCCTGTTAGAGAAAAAATGGCAGATATATTTAGAATGGCAAATAAGAAAAATAGTCTGATTCAAGTTTTAGAATCTCTTATGCCCGTATATGAATCTGAAAATGAAATAGATAAACTGAAGAAAGTTTTGGAAGAACTTATTAATCTTTCCGATTCTCCTTACGAATACGAGAGTAGGCTGAATGAACTTAATACCGGAGGTTTGGGTCATGATCCAAGTGAAGATATAAATGAAGATGATGAGTTTATGCTTCATAATTTCAGAAAAGCCGATGAGGCAATAAAAATAAGTGATTTTGCTGAAGCTGAAAACATTATCAAGAGTATGAAAGATAGGTTTCCCGGTAATTTGAATGTTAGTTTGAAACTCTATGCACTTTATGAATTGACAAATAATACGGATTTACAAATTAGTGAAGGATATACTATCTTGGATTTGTACAAGATAAATAATATGGATGAGGAATATTCCATACTTTTAGATGAAATATCAAAACTTTCACCTGAGAATCCAGTCACTCAAGATTTAGTCGCTGAAGAAAGAACCGATATAGAAATTAATTTTGGTAAGTCTGAAATTCAAGAAGAAGTAAATCTTAGTGCGTTTGATTCAAACTCGTTTGAGGTCGAAGAGGTTTCGGATAATTCAAATGTTTTTTCCTTAACTGATGAGGATAGTGTAATAAAACCGGCTGAAGATGTGAAAAAGGAAATATCTGACGCTGTGAAGAAAAATGCTGAATTTGATGAGGTTGATTTTGATGAAGAGACAAAGCATGGGATTGAACTTGATGTGAGCTTAGAGAAGCTGACAAATGAGTTAAAACACTATATAAAAAATAGACTTTTTGGAGAGGCGGAACAACTCTCTGCCAGATTACTTAAAGATTTCCCAGGAGAAGAGCAGGTTGTACAGCTTGTCAATGAATTAGATGATGCAAAACTTTCCTTGTCTAAAGAGCCTGATCCACTTCCAAATACATCTTCAAATAATATTATATTGGGAAATGATATTGATATAGCTCTTGAAGGCGGAATTACAGACGAATTAGATATACAAACTTCTAATGATGTTGCCAATGATGATGAGATGTCTTTGGAACTTGAAGAAGCCTCGTATGAATTAGAGGATGATAGTGTTAATCCTGACATTTCTTTAGAAAAAGAGCAGGAAACAGTGGCTGATGAAGTTAAGGTTAAAAAATCAGGCATATCGGACGGTTTTTTAAGTGATGTTTTTAATAAAAATGAAATCATTATTAATAAATCAGATACAAAACCTCCATTTGATGAGGCAAGTGACAGTAATATCTTTGAGGGACTTGACGAAGAAGATCTTTTTGAAGGGGAGCCTATTCTTTTTGAATCTGATGATTATTATGAGTTGAAAGAAAAAGCAAAAACGGAAATTGAATCAATTGCCTTTTGGCTTAAAGAACTTGAACGACAAAGAACATCAACTATTGAAAAAAATATGATGGAGATTTTTGAAGAGTTCCAAAAAGGTGTCGAAGATAAAATAGGCCAAGAAGATTATGATACCAGATATAATCTTGGAATAGCTTATAAGGAAATGGGTCTGTTAGAAGAGGCTATTCATGAATTTTTGATTGCCTCTAAACATCCTACGAAACTTTTTGATTCTGCCGGTTTATTAGGTATTTGCTTTAGAGAAAAGGGCATGTATAGTGAGGGTATAAGTTGGTTGAAAAAAGCGTTGGGATTATCCGGTCGCCAAGATGATGAATATCTTAATATTAAATACGAACTTATAAGCTGTTATGATTTAAGTGAGGATATGGACTCGGCAAAAGAATTAGCCGATGAAATAATGGGAATTAACCCTGATTTTCGGGAAATTCGAGAGATACATAATAAGTTGGTACGTGGATAAAATATCTAAGAAGGAAATATTATCACAATTATCAAAAAATATATTTAAAGAGATTGTTTATAATGTTGATTCTGGTTTACTGGATCGGATAACGAGTATCTTAGATTATAGATCTTCTATGTTTCAGGACGTTTTTTTACATAGTTTTAATGAATTGGAAATAAAACTTCTAATTGAGTCATTGGATTTATTCAATTATGAAAATATTAATAAATTTTATAAAAATGAGATTGAATTAATATTTGTACAATTTGTTGCCATTAATGAATTCCTAACTAATGACGATTTAGACTTTATTGATTTAAAACGATTTGCAATAATTAAAGAAAAAGATATATATATTGTTAAATTTCATATAAAAATTAATGATAAGATTCCGTTTGCAACAAATGTTAATAAATTAAATGATATAGTAGATATATTTAATAGAAATAAATATTTTTATGACTTGAGTGCAAATAATATTAAAAAAAAATATGATAAACTGAAAACAAAATATCAAAAAGAAAATATATTCTATATATATAGATATAAAGATTTTAGTTCAAATTTCCTTAATCTTTATAAATTGGGAAATATTAAAAATAATACGAATACAATTATTAATATAAAAACAGAGAATAGGGCAGTAAATAAAATAATTAAATCTTCGTTATATTCAAATTTATATTCTGAGCATATTATTATATTTGATATTGATGAAAATGTAGGCAATATAATTAATTATATTATTGAAAATATACCCGATATTTTTATTAAAAAGAGCAAAGATATGTATGAAATTATGGATGTTATTAGCTTATTGGAAAGTATTGTTGCACAAGCTTCTGTAAAATCGTTTGTTTTTTTTCTGAATAGAAATATTGATAGTGAAGAAAAAGTTTTTTTTAAATATCTTTTAAAAATGACGAATTTACGTAAAATTGTATTAATATCGTTTGGAATAAATCTCGGTATGCAATTTGATTTAGAATTAAATGAAAAACCAAGAAATTATTTTATTATTAATGATTTTATTGATACCAAAAACTTAAGCTCAGATAATTCAACGGTAATAAAGAGTGCAATCCATAAGAAATTAATTATTAAGCTCAAAGAAAATAAAATAGACGAAGTGTTTGCTCTCTTATCGGATACGTTAAATAAAAGGCATGGTATTACATTTAAAAAATTATTGGTGAAGATTTTATATGATAATATTGATAAAATAGTGGATAATGAAAATATAATGGACGTATTTTTGGATTTCTTAATCAAAGAAGAACGATTAACTCTTGCGGATACGATTTTAAAAAAAATAAAAACTCAAAAGATAAATTTTGCATTTGCACGACTTAAAAAAATACAAATATGCAGAATAAGGCGAAATTATAAAAAAATGCGGGAGCTATTAGGGAAATTACCGGAAAAAATCCCAAAACAGTATCAATCTGAGTTGAATTATTTAAAATTTTATTATGCAAATAAATATGGCTTGGATAAAAATGCAAAGTTTTTTTACAATAAAATAAAAGATGAATATTATTTAAACATGGCTGGTTTACAAATATGTGACAAGTTGATAAATATATCTGAATTTAAAAATGTTTTTGTAAAGTTATCAATTATAAAAGATTTTTTTAAAAAGAATGGATGTAAGTATGGGGTTTTAGAAACGGATACCGAGCTCGCTAAATATTACAGGAAAGTTGGTGATAAATCACAATCTGAATATATATATAAAACGACGTATTTCAATGCTGAAATTAATGATTATATAGTGTTATCAAGCTCAATCCTATTAGATCTTGGGAATTTATTTTATGATCTTGATGATTTTAACCAGGCAGCATTTTGGTATAATAAATCGCTTCATATATATAGAAAAACAAAAAATGGAAATGGGATTGCCATCTGTGAATTTAATTTAAGTGAAATTTATGTAATAAAGGGTGAATGGAATAAAGCTCAGGCACGTATGGAGAAAGCACTTGTAAGTGATAACAAAGAAAAAAGAGAAGAATCGATAGCGATTGACTCTTATAATATTGCATACATGGAATTTCTTAAAAATAATATTGAGAAAGCCATAAAGTATATTGATATTGCAATGAAAAACTTTAAGAAAAAAGGTATGTTAAATGAAATTATTGAGACACAATTACTGAGTTTAATAATACAATTCCGTACAGTAAAAAAAAAAGCTTTAAATGATTTTGAAAAGAAATATTTAAGTAAATTTAATGAAAATCAGAAAGTGGTTTTATCTTTACTAAATGATGCCGTTAATAACACTAATATAGATATCGTGATAAATAAATTGGTAAAAATCACATCTATACGTTTAAAGTTTGAAATGACTGTTTTCTGGATAAGAGTATCAAAAAATCACAAATTTTACAGTTTATTAAAAGAGCTAACCGTATTATTGAGTAATCGTGATAAAAATTATTTTTATTATGAGTATCATTACATCTATTTTGATTATTATTGTCAAATAGATGAACTTATTGATGAAAAAAAAATACTGTTTTTAGATGTATATTATTTTTTTTTAAAAAACGGTCGTATATTGTCTGATAATGTAATAAAATTGAAACAAAAACTTGACGAGAGAGGGGAAATTAATAATTTACTCGACAGTGCCAAAACAATTGATGCATATCAAAAGTGGAAAACTGTTAGTGACTTTTATAATGCTTTTTTGCTTGAAGTACAAAATTTATTTTTTGCGAATTTAGTATCATTGAATATATATTCAGATAAAAAATTATTATTTAATTTTACAAATAAAAAAGATTATAATGGGCTTATTAATGAAATAATTGAAGGTTCAATAAAGCACCTGTCATTCATGTACTTGTCAATAAATGATATAAGAAAATTCAAAAATAGTGGTAAAATTTCTTATAATTATTCTCTGACAAAGGTAATTAAGTGGAAAATTTCGAATGATTTTTTTGCAATCTTAGTACTGGGACTTAATAAGAATGATTTAAAACATATTGATATATACTCAGAAAATAGTAATTTTTTTAATAAATACGGATATTTGTTCTTGGATTTCTATGAAAACAAAATTCTCAATCGTGAAAAAATGAGTTTTATTATAGGCAATTCCGAGAAGATAGGAGAAGTGAAACAAAAAATAATAAAACTGAGCAAAAAAAAATTTCACATACTTATAACGGGCGAGAGTGGAACAGGTAAAGAACTAATAGCTAAGGCAATACATAATCTTAGCGATAGGCTTGATAAGCCATTTGTTCCTGTTAATATAGCTTCAATTCCCGAATCTCTTATTGAGGCTGAATTATTCGGGACAAGAAGAGGGGCTTTTACCGGTGCCAATGAGGATAGAATAGGTTTAATCGAATCGGCTGATAAAGGAACGCTATTTCTTGATGAAATTGGTGAAATCCCTATGAATCTGCAGGCAAAATTATTAAGAACATTGGATTCCGGCGAAATTAGACGACTTGGTGAGAATAGATTAAGAAAGATCGATATAAGAATATTGTCTGCTACAAATAAAAATCTACCAAATATGATTGAAAACGGCAATTTTAGGGAAGACTTATTCTATAGGATTGCAAATCTTGAAATAAAATCACCTCCTTTAAGAGAAAGGCGGTCGGATATTCCTCTTCTTGTAAGAGCTTTTTTGATAAAATATAAATTTAATATAGAGGCTGAAACTGAAATATTAAAGATTATAAATTATTTAATGAAATTTAGTTATAAAGGTAATATTAGAGAATTGCAATCAAAAATCAAAGAGGTAATTACCTATTATCCAGATTACGATGACGAATATAAGGATAAAGAGGAAGGGAAAGCTAATGGCGGATTATTTGATTTAAGAGACAATTATGAGAAATCAATAATAGTAAAAACATTGAAGTCCAACAATAATAATAGACAATTAACGGCAAGAGATTTAAAAATAAGCAGAGTATATTTATCAAAACTAATAAAAAAACATGGAATAAAAGACTGATTTTGGAACAATTATTCCATGACGGTTACGAAATTAAAATTTGGGGATTTTTTTTATATATCGACAAAGTGTAAATATATGTTATAATGCGTCTTCAAAAATATTTAATCACAGTTCAGATAAGATTTTTTTTTATGTGTGGAGTGTATTTGTATATTGAAAAGAGGAGACTATGAAAAAAATTAAGAATATTGCAATTATTGCTCATGTTGATCATGGGAAAACCACTTTAATTGATGCTGCTTTGAAGCAAGCCGGTGCGTTTAGAGAAAATCAACAGGTTAAAGAAAGGGTTATGGATTCTAATGATCTTGAAAGAGAGAGAGGAATAACTATTTTTTCAAAGAACGCCTCAATCTCTTATAGAGATTATAAAATTAATATTGTTGATACTCCCGGACACGCAGATTTTGGTGGTGAAGTTCAAAGAATTATCAAGATGGTTGATTCTGTCTTACTTCTTGTTGATGCATTTGAAGGTCCTATGCCACAAACTAAATATGTATTAAAAAAAGCACTGGAACAAGGTTTAAATCCCATTGTTGTAATAAATAAAATTGATAGACCTAATTCTAGACCCGATGAAGTTTTGAATTTAGTATTTGATCTATTTGTCGAGTTAAATGCAAATGAAGAACAACTTGATTTTCCAATTATTTATACTTCGGCAAAAGAAGGTTTTGCAAGATATGAGGCTGAAGATGAAAATATGGATTTAGAACCACTGTTTAAGACAATAATTCGGCATGTTGATGAACCTCTCGGCGACAAAGATAAACCATTGCAATTTCTTACATCAGCAATTAGTTATGATAATTATCTTGGTAAAATGGGTACGGGAAAGATACATAACGGGACTTTAAAACAGGGAGAAGAGGTACTTCTTTTAAAAAGAGACGGAGAGCAGAAACTCTGTAAAATAACTAAACTATTTACATATCAGGGCATTAAAAAAATAGACATTAAAGAGGCATATGCAGGCGATATAGTTTCTGTTTGTGGTATAGATTCTATTGATGTAGGGGAGACTATATCTGATAAAAATTATCCTAATAAATTACAGTCAATTGATATTGACGAGCCAACTCTTGCTATGAACTTTATTGTCAACGATTCACCCTTTGCTGGTAATGAGGGTAAATTCGTAACATCTCGCCATATATGGGACAGGCTTCAAAAAGAGCTATTGACAAATGTTAGTTTAAAAGTAACCGAAACAGATAAGAAAAATTCATTTTTAGTAAAGGGGAGAGGTGCACTTCAACTTTCAATACTTATAGAAAATATGCGAAGAGAGGGGTATGAGTTTCAGGTTTCCAAGCCGGAAGTTATTTTAAAAACTATAAAGGGCGAGAAATGCGAACCTATTGAGCATGCAATTGTTGATGTAGCTGACGAGTATAGTGGTGTTGTTATTGAGATGTTCGGAGTTAGAAAGGGTGAGTTAGTCAATATGACAACAGGTGTCTCGGGATATACAAGAGTTGAATTTCACATACCTGCAAGAGGTTTAATAGGATTTAATAATGAATTTTTGACAGCAACGAGAGGAACGGGAATATTAAATCATAGCTTTTTGGGTTATGAACCATATAAGGGTGATTTTAATAAAAAAACGAAAGGCGTGTTGATTGCTCTTGAGAACGGTGTATCTGTACCATATGCGATATTTAATCTCCAACCTCGTGGAATGATGTTTGTAGATGCGGGAATTCCCGTATATGCTGGTATGATAATAGGTGAGCACAGCAAAGACAATGATATTGTCGTTAATGTATGTAAAACAAAGAAATTAACAAATATGAGAGCGTCCGGTTCAGATGATGCGGTAAAATTGGTTACTCCTAAAAAATTCACGCTTGAACTTGCTCTTGAATATATTGAAGACGATGAATTGCTTGAAATAACTCCAAAAAACATAAGAATGCGAAAGAAACTTCTAAATATACATGAACGTAAAAAATCTGAAAAAACGAAAGGTGCATAATTTATTTCTATTCTTTTATATAAATATTATACGATAAAAAGCACTGTTTTTATACATATTTAAAGTTCAACTTGCAATATGTATAAAAAATGATAAATATAAAAAAAAATAGTTATATGTCTGAAATTTTAACTGTACTAAGTTCAATTGACTTCATTGCAAAATATTGCACATTATCTTCATCTTCATCACTTAACTTGTTATAATAAGCATACCTTGGCATCTCGCTACTATTTTGATAAAAATTTGTATCATTTTTGATTTTTTATTATTATTATGGTAGAGTTTTTACTTATGAAAAAGAAAGCTAAGCCATTAGGTGAAAGGTTATTTGATTTAGGTAT
>CAYOTE010000007.1:0-27891 GCA_964406785.1 uncultured Clostridia bacterium | reverse complement strand
CAATAGCATAAAAAAAAGTATTACACAAGTAGTGTTATCCCCCTAAAATTTTAATCAACTTGGATTGCGTTGGTTTTTTTATTAATTATTTACTTTAATATCAAACTTACACTATTTTTTTCATAAAATAGGTCAAAAAGCTTCGGATTATTGAGGTTTCTTACATTATATTGTTAAATATTAACAATATAATGCTTTTTGTTTGCACTCCTCCTATTAGATTTAAGCACAAAGCAAGAACAGTTATTATTAGTGTTAGTTATATTGGACTCCATTTCAAATTCTTATAAAGCTGTATAATATTCAAAGAAAAAATCATCATTATCCACGAGAAAGCATTTGTTCCAAATAGCCACATCTCTTGTTACGTCCTATATAACTTCTTTTTTAAAGACTCTTAACAGCTTTGATGAAAAATCAAGACAAAACCTAAAATTTGCTAAATAGTCCAGGATAATGTATATTAGAAAAGTAATGATTAAATAAGACAGGAGTTAAGAGTGAGCAAAAGAGACAAGACGAATAATGTTATGGATACAGAAAAAGATCTTGCAAAATTAATGGAAATACTCAATGAAAAAAATTTTGATTCAAAAAAATGAGTTAAAAGAGTATTTGAATAATAATATTGTGGTGAAAAGTCTCACAGAACTATCTAATTCAAAAGTAACAAATGACAAAGAACGTTCAAAAAATTTAGTTTATGAAGCATACGACCAATCTATTTCAAAGGGTAAAAAATTAATAAAAAACGCATATAAGTCCAATATTTTTGTTATAGAATATTTGCTTGGGATAAGTGAAATACCTGACGAATTACCTGATTTCATTGGCGTTGGTGATGAAAACGAAGCGATAGCTTATGCTTATGAACATTGGAATTTATGGAAAAAAACGTCCTTTGCTTTTGATTGGATTTACGAATTTCATTTGAAACAATAAAAAAATTATTAGATTTGCTAAAGGTGGTTAAATTATGGACTTAATAAAAAAAGGGATTGTAATAATAGGCATTTTTCTTGTGTTTATATTAAGTGAAAATGTATTTGGAATAAAAGTCGTGAAGCAATTTGAGTTATCATTTGATATAGCAAAACAATTTTTTGTATTGGATGGTAAAATATGCGTTTGGGATGAAGGTAAAATGGTTGTGTATTCAGGTAAAAACATTGCACTTTCAAAAAAAATATTTAATAGAGGTGAAGGTCCCGGAGATTGCCTTATTATACAAAACATCTATTATTATAATAATAGGTACTATTTTTGGGATAGGCAACTTAAAAGGCTTTCGACATTTTCGAATAAATGGGCTTTATTGAAAAGCGAAAGAAAAAATAATCTTTCACTTTTTTCAGCATTTTTGGGGATTACATACGATAGAGCCCTTTTTAAATGGAGCAAAATGGAGGGTGCTAATGGTAATGCCTTATTTACCACACATATAGGCTTTGTAAATAAGAAAAAAAAGTCATCTGTTATTAAATTTTCAGGCGTATTCGCTAAGGAAAGAGTAGAAAATTATGACAGGCCTTATATAATTTATTCTTATGATAATGACAAATTATATTATACATATAATCAAGAATATAAAATATATTCAATAAATTTTAATAACAAAAAACTTTCTCCATCGGTTTACATCAAAAGGACGCCTAAAAAGAAAAAATGGGTTGACGCTTTACAAAATCTCAAATATCAAATTATAAAAAAACCTCAAAAATTGAGGAAAAAGAACTATCCTTCTTACATACCGCCTGTTTTTGCAATAGCCGTTCATGAAAAGGTTCTTGTTGTTGCTACAAATAATAAAATTTTAAACGGTAAGACTGAAATAGATTTTTTCTCTAATGGGAAATTTATAGGAAGTACGGATATCCCTATTTTATATAAACAATATTTTATATTTCCAAGTATGTTTAACTTTCCTCCTGATATGTATGTACATAAAAATATGCTTTATACATTTCATTATTTCCCAGATGCCGATAAATATAAAATAATTCAATGGAAAATAAATTTTTAAATTACACTTTTCTGTAACATAAAAGCCATTACCACATAATTGCTTGATTTTATACTTTGCCTAAAATAAGGCATAGTAGTGGTCTACCTTGAATTTTCATCAAAATTGTAGCGAAATGTAATGGGAAGCCTCTTATAGCAAGCTAAGCGATTGAAACGAATGAAACATAGCTACACTATTTTGGAATGAAGACGATTGAGATTAACGTCGTTAGAATAGGTTTATTGGGCATTGCAGTAGATTTTGATTAAATTTTTAGGTTGAATCGATTAGTTTTAATTTGGAGAGCGAGATGATATACTTACTGTATGAGAATAAAGAAAAATGTTGAAAAATGCAATACTAATCCGGTTGGTAAAATTATCAGGGTAATTCTATCTTTGAGTGTAATATTTTTTGGAATATATAACAAAAACCCAATTGGTTTGCTCGGATTATTTACATTATATACTGCCATATCCGGTAAATGTGGTTTCTCGCTGAGACTCAATCAATCAAAATATGAAACAAAATCAAATATAAACGAACAGATTAAGATTTGGTCACAAAAAAAGGATTAGTACTTCTTTTTCACTTCTGGCTTATTTACTAAAAAAACACCAAATAGTATTACTCCCATCCACAGCAATTGAAAAGGATTAATCTTTTCGCCATCAATCACACCCCACATTATGGCAAATAAAGGAATGAGATAGGTTACCGAAACTGAAAATAGAAGAGGGGTATGTTTTATAAGATTATTAAATAATATCAATGCAAGCACAGAACTGAACAGAGCTAAGATAATAATAAATCCTAAATTTAAAAACAAGTTCTCATCTTTTGCTATATCAGGTAGTTCTGAAAATAAAAGATAAATGCCTGCAAAAGGTCCTGTAAATAAAAAGCCGAACATAGTTATTTTAATCCCATCTAAATCTTTTAAATTTGTTTTAATTTCATTTACAGATAAACCGTAACACATTGTTGCCAAAACAACCAAGATCGAATAAAAATCAATCGAATTAATAAAGCCTGAACTCTTGTATATTAATCCTATCGCTCCTGTTAATCCAAGTAAAATTCCTAAAATGCTTATAATGGTAACTGATTTTTTATAAAGAATCCATCCTATAATAAGAGTAAAGAGAGGAGTCAATGAGTTTAACATGCCGGCTAAAGAGCTATCTATTGCTGTTTCAGCCACTGTAAACAGAAAAGCAGGAATTGCCGTTCCGATAAAGCCTACAATAAGTAGTGATTTTATATTTTGTCTATTAATAAATTTTATATTTTTAAAAAAAAAAGGGAAAAAGAACAAAAATGATGCAAATATTCGAATACTTGCAACTTGAAAACTTGAAAAAGAATCAAGACCTTTTTTCATTAAAATAAAAGATGTACCCCAAATAAATGCCAGTATAAACAGGGCAACCCATTGCCAGAGCTTTTTTTTTAATAAAATTCCCATATTCCGTATTCTACGTCAAAATCGACTTGCTGTAAATATATTTGACACAAGCTATTCTTTTTGATATATAATTGTGGTAATAATTATATTACATCGAGAGTTAAACTTTCACAAAAGGAGAAAATATGGAAGATAAGAAAATAGTCGTTGCTTTAGGTGGCAATGCAATTATAGCAGCAGGACAAAAAGGTACAATTTCCGAACAATTTGAAAACACAAGATTATCTCTTGGCGGAATAATTAAATTAATTAAAGATGGTTATAAAATGGTAATAACGCATGGAAACGGACCACAAGCGGGTGCAATGCTTTTAAGGGTTGAAGCAGGTTTAGCAAAAAATCTTGCAGATAGACCATTGGGTGTTATTGTTGCCGACACACAGGGCGGGATGGGCTATATGATTGAGCAATCACTTCAAAATCGTTTAATTGCCGAAGGTATCAATAAAGATGTTGTTACAATCCTCAGTCAGGTAGTTGTTGACAAAAATGATCCTCAAATGCAAGACCCTTCAAAACCGGTTGGGCAGTTTTATTCAAAGGAAGACGCAAAAAAATTGGAAAAAGAAAAAAACCGGTTAATGGTTGAAGACTCGGGTAGAGGATGGAGAAGAGTTGTACCTTCACCAATACCACAAACAGTAGTTGAAAAAAAGGTTATCAAAACACTTGTCGAAAATGGCAATATTGTTATTGCAGGCGGTGGTGGCGGGATCCCTGTGTACGTAAAAGATGATGGCACTTATGAAGGAGTTGACGGTGTTGTTGATAAAGATTTCGCAACAGCTGTAATTGCAAAAGAGATAGGTGCAAGTATATTAGTAATCTCAACAGGTGTTGAAAAAGTTGCAATAAACTTCGGAAAGCCCAATCAAAAAGAACTTAGCAAGATAACAGTTGATGAATGTCAAAAATATTTTGACGAAGGTCAGTTTCCTAAAGGAAGTATGGGACCTAAAATATTAGCAGCTATTTCATTTATTAAACATGGTGGCGACAAGGTATATATTACATCTCCGAATAAGATAGCGGAAGCACTTGAAGGTAAAACAGGAACTTTAATTACTAAATAATCAAAATTTATCAAGTTTTCAATTTTTAATAACAAAGGAGTGAGCATTACCGTATTGCCCCTTTGTTATTTCCATCAATTAAGTTTTAGCATTTATATGAATTTTTGCTTGCAAAACATAAAAAACAATTATAAAATACAGTTTAAAAAAATGGAACAATTTATAGTAAATTATTTGAAAGATAAACTTACACGATTAGTTCAATGGGAATAAAAATTTATATATAAAAAGAGGATAAAATGTCAAAAATTATTTACACAAAAACCGATGAAGCACCAGCTTTAGCAACATACTCATTCTTACCGATTATAAGAGCTTTTACAAATAAAGCCGATATTGTAGTTGAGTTAAAGAATATTTCTCTCGCAGGCAGAATTCTATCAATTTTTCCTGAGTATCTTACCGATGAACAAAGAGAAGAAGATGCACTGTCAGAATTGGGAAAGTTAACAAAATTTCCTGAAACCAATATTATTAAATTACCTAATATAAGTGCATCTATCCCACAATTAATCGCAGCAATAACCGAATTACAGGAACACGGATATAAAATTCCGAATTATCCGGAAGAGCCTCAAAATGATTCCGAAACGGCTATAAAAAAGAAATATGACAGTATTAAAGGCAGTGCGGTAAATCCGGTTTTAAGAGAGGGAAATTCCGATAGAAGAGCTCCTAAATCCGTTAAACTTTATGCAAAAAAAAATCCTCACTCAATGGGAGAATGGTCTTCCGATTCAAAAACACATATTTCTCATATGACAGATGGCGACTTTTATAGTAATGAAAAGTCTATGACAATTGATGAACCAACAAATGTAAATATTATATTTATTTCAGAGAGTGGCAAAACTACCGTCTTAAAAGAAAAAATGTCCTTATTGGCAGAAGAGATAATTGATGCAACCCTTATGAACGTTAGAAAATTACAAGATTTTTTTAAAGCACAAATAGAGGACGCAAAAGACAAAAATGTATTATTCTCTTTACATTTAAAGGCAACGATGATGAAAGTTTCCGATCCTATTATTTTCGGATATGCGGTTAGTGTTTTTTATAAGGATGTTTTTAATAAGCATAAGGATACTTTTGAAAAAATCGGTATTGATGCCAATAACGGTTTAGGTGATTTGTATGCCAAAATAAAAAACCTGTCTGAGGAAAAACAATTGGAGATTAAAGAAGATATAGAGAAATGTAATCTTAAAAAGCCTCAACTCGCAATGGTTAATTCCGACAAGGGAATTACAAATTTTCACGTCCCGAGTGATGTTATTATTGATGCTTCTATGCCTGCAATGATAAGAACCTCAGGGAAAATGTGGGGTAAGGACGGAAAACTTTACGATACAAAAGCTGTTATTCCCGACAGAAGCTATGCCGGTATTTATCAATCAACGGTTGATTTTTGTAAAAAGAACGGTGCCTTTGACCCAACTACTATGGGTAGTGTTTCCAATGTTGGACTTATGGCTCAAAAGGCAGAGGAGTATGGTTCTCACGATAAAACTTTTGAAATTTCCGATAAGGGAACGGTTCAAGTTATAGATTCAAAGGATAATATATTATTTAAGCATAATGTTGAGAAAGGTGATATTTGGAGGATGTGTCAGGTAAAGGATTTGGCAGTGCAGGATTGGGTAAAATTAGCGGTAACGAGAGCTAAGGCAACTAAGACACCGGCTGTTTTTTGGTTGGATAAAGACAGGGCACATGATAAAGAAATTATTAAGAAGGTTAACACTTATTTAAAAGAATATGACATAGAGGGACTTGATATACAGATAATGTCTCCAATGGATGCAATAGAATTTTCATTAATTAGAACGAAGGAAGGTAAGGATACAATATCTGTTACGGGTAATATTTTTCGTGATTATTTAACCGATTTATTCCCTATTCTTGAAGTTGGCACAAGTGCAAAGATGTTGTCGATTGTTCCATTAATGAACGGTGGTGGCTTATTTGAAACAGGAGCCGGTGGTTCAGCTCCTAAGCATGTTCAACAGTTTAATCAAGAGGGACATTTAAGGTGGGATTCCTTGGGCGAATTTTTAGCACTTGCAGCCTCCTTAGAGCATTTAGCCAATAAAGACAATAATGAAAAGGCTCTTATTCTATCGGAAACACTCGATAAGGCTACGAGTCATTTTTTAGATGATAATAAATCACCGTCAAGAAAGGTTAACGAAATAGATAATAGAGGAAGTCATTTTTATTTGACAATGTATTGGGCAGAGGAATTGGCAAAACAATCAAAGAATGCCGAATTAAAAACGTTTTTTGCCAATATTGCCAAAGAATTGAAACAAAATGAAACTAAAATAATTGAAGAGTTAAATAGTGCACAGGGTAAACCTGTTGATATAGGCGGTTATTATCAACCTGACGAAAAAATTGTCATAGAAGCAATGCGTCCAAGTGTAACTTTTAATAAGATAATTGACTCGTTATAAGTTTTTTAAATAAGTAATCAAAAAAGTCCTGATTGAAAGCAATTAAAATTATTTTGGTTAGGGCTTTTTTAATAATCAATACCGGCTGCGGTAATGTTAGACTGGTCAAAAGCATGACAAGGCGTAACACCGTAAACCATATTACATTTAGGGCATTTCCCTTCAAATAATTCCATTGTAAAAATATTATTGCAACTTTCACAAGTTATTTCAAATGGTACGGGCATAAGTTGCTTATCAAATCCCATTGCCCTAACCTTGTCCACCGTTTGTTTTCCTGTCTCAAATGTTCCTGTACATCCATCGTGCATATTATTTCTCCTCTATCATATTTTTTTTTAGAACTTTCCCGCTTCTTAGATTAGTTCTTAAATTTTGTATAACTCCGTCCATCTTTTCAAGTGATAGAAGTAAGTTTTTTTCTTCATTGCTGGTTTTTATTATTTTATTTATACCGCCGTTTTTAATAATAATGCGTTTATTTCCCATTAATGCCAAAATAGGGTCATGCGTTGCCATTAAAACAATTTTTTCTTCTCCCACTAAAAATTTAAGTGCTTTTTTTCTGTCAATTCCGGCATTCTCGATTTCGTCAATAAGAATTATAGGCGAACTGCTTAGAATTGCAGTATCGGCAATCATCAAGGCTCTTGACTGTCCTCCACTCAAACTTGTTATTGGAGTTTGCAAGTCAAATTTCTCACCCGCAAGGTCATTTGCCGCATCTATAATTTTCTTTATTAATAATTTCTCATTTTCAACTAATCTGCTCTTTGCATGAAGGCTTAGAAATTCCAAAACCGTAAGATCCATTACAAAGTTCATGTTTTGAGATAATTGAGCAACAAGTTTATTACTTGAAGAAAATCGCCACTTCATATCGGGCTTTTTCTCGTCTATCATAATGCTTCTCTTTGTCGGTGTGTCTCCCTGAGCCGTCCATTCAATATCTGCAAGAAGTCTGCTCTTTCCAGAGCCGGTTGGTCCGACAATACATATTATTTCACTTTTTTTTATTATTAATTCATCAAAATTTTCAGGCTTTCCCGACTTATCCGTGCCTGCAATAATTGAGAGGGAATTAATCGTATTACCGTTCTCCTCTATTCCGAGAAATGTAATCATTTGATTGATATACTTAACTATATTATTTAATGTTTGTGCCTTATTAAAGGCTCTATCCTCCATATCCGTCTCATTAAAAATTGATAAATACTTGTTTAAAGTTTTGTTACGATGTCCTTTTATGGTAAAATCATTGTCGTCGAAGTATGACATTAAGAAAGGATATTTATCGACTAAATCCGATAGTTTTGTGTTTAAAATATCTTCTGGCTTAACCATTTACTTTTTCTCCATATTTATTTTTCTAACATTGCCCATCTGATAGGACTCTCCTATTCTAGTCTCTCCAAGACAATACGAACATAGTGCGGCAGGCATGGAAAACCTTAACTCTTTACCCTTTAAGCTTGTAATATCTTGAGATTCATCGTAGAGCAATAAGCCTAATTCGTAGGCGCCTTGTCCGGTTAGTCCGTTAATATTCATTATTAGTGCTCCCGGATTAACCGTATTAACCTTTGATGAGAATACCTCTCTTTCTGCCTGTGAGACAATATCCCCCTTGGTAATTACAACAATATCAGCTGTTTTTAACATAGGTCCTATTTTTTTTGGCGTGTTAACACCACTGAGATTATCAATTACACAGATAGCCTTTATATCCTTTATATAGGGTGAACATCTATTACATAAGCCTGCACTTTCCGTTATTAAAATATCAAAATTATTTGCCAGTCCCCATTCAGTTACCTCTTCAATATTGCTGACAAAATAATGATCGGGACATAGAGAACCTGACAATCCTTTCCTGACAGGAATATTAGCCTTTTCATAAAGAATGTCATCATCGGTTGATAGGCAGTCAAATTTTACAACGCCAACCTTTAATTTTCTCATTTTTAAAGCATCTATTGTTTTTAATATTACTGACGTTTTACCTGATGACGGAGGTCCTGAAAACGTTATTAAATTCATGTCATACCCCTTTTTTAATAGAAGAGTTAAATATTTTATTACTATGCCCTATTTTTTCTCCTATATTATTATTATAAATATAGTCCCATCCGAGCCATTGAAATAAATTATCTTTGCTCAATTTATTGTCAACACCGGGTATTGTACTAGGGAATAAACCCTTATGCGCTAAAATTTCTCCAACTTCAATTGATGCAAAGAAATCTATTATAGGCTTTATTTGAACCATTTTATCCTTTTTTGTCAGCATAAAAATTGGGCTGATTATAGCACCGTCCTCCGGCCAAACTGCCTTCATTATTCCTCCGGGTTTAATCATTTTTGTAAAGAAATATGGCATAATTGTAACGGTTGGCCTGTTGATTGTCTTTCTGTCAGATTTAACCATTTCAGAGGGATGCATAGAGGCAATTAAACTTTTCCCGAGCTTTTTTATTGCTTCTTCGCCGTATAATTTTTCAATATTTAATAAGATTGCATTGAATAAATCAAAGTCACCTATGGGAAGTGATACGCTCTTTTCAAATTCAGGCTTTAAAATATCCTCCCAAGTCTTTGGAATTTCTCTCCCCTTTAATTCGGAAATATTTACCAAGAATACGGCAGGTACAACGCCTATTATAGAATAATGAGCCTTAGGGTCTTTTAGAGATATGTATTTATTATCAAAGTCCGAATTTAATTTTGTCAAACCTGTTCCGTCTGTAAAAACATCTTTTTCCTTAAATTTACCCATGAGTTTATCGTCAAAAAAAAGGTCAAATCCTGCCGATATAAAAATAGCGGGAAGCTTTTGCGGTTCGTCTTCATTTGAAACTAACTCCTTTAGCCAATCAAGTCCCATAGAGGCTGCTTTTAAGTTATATTCAATTTCAAAATCCATACTGTTTTTGCTTTGCTTAATAAAATCGTTCATTTTTTCCAATAGGGGAATACGAACCGGACACGGGAGTAAACCTTCAATTTTAATAATATCCTTATCTGAATTTTTATTAACAAGTTTTACTCCTAAATCAGCCACATTATTTTCCAGTTCAATTTTCTCAATCAATAAAGCTTTGAAGGTATCAATATTAATGTTTTTTAGAGATAATGCGGTCGATAATGAAATGGTTTTACCAAAGGTTTCTCTCTTGTCTATATCTTTCATCTGTTCAAATCCATTACCGACAAAAACCGAAATAGTTTCAGGGTATTTATTGCATATATCATATAAGCTGTCTTCTTGTTTAAAATATTCATTCATCATAAGCTCCTACAAAGTAGTATTATACTACAGCTGATTATAAAAATCTACTTTCCTCCTTAAATAAGCAAAAAAATCTCAAGAAGAGATGACATTAAATTTTCTATAAGCGTTTATATATTTATATTTTAAAGCACAATAGTCATATTATACATCTTGTTTATAGAGTTTTTTATAAACTAATCAAACAATTTTGTTTTTTTCTCTCCAAATATAAATTTTATCGTTTATTCTAACCCGAAACGGAACTTTTAAACCTAATAGTTCTCCCCGTTTAACGGTCTGTACGCTCTTGTGGTTTTGTTGTAATTCTTCGGCAACAGCAAATTGCCCGGGAGTTTTTTTACCTGAAATAAAAATTTTATCGCCTTTATTGAGTTCTTTATATCTAATTAATACCTCTGCCACACCAATTTTTTTAAAATAATTGGTAACATCTCCAACAAAAATCTTTTCATTTTTTTGTTCCAGTTTGGAATTAATCCAGTTAAAAGGTCTGCCAAAATAAAATCCTTCAGAAAAGCCTCTATTATAAACCGTACCAAGTTCTTTTTTGTAGGTTGTTTTTAATTCGGGAGTTAATTTTTTTTCAAAATGCAAATCAATTGCCTTACGATACGTTGATACAACAGTTCTAACATATTCTTTTGATCGCATTCGTCCTTCGATTTTTAACGAATTAACTCCTGCATCCATTATTTTATCTATAAAATCAATTGTACAGAGGTCTTGAGGGCTCATTATATAATCGCTACCAATTATGTATTCAGCCTCTTTACCGTAACCTCTGTCATTTTTTTCTATAATTGTATATTCTCTTCTGCAGGGTTGCATACACTCTCCTCTGTTTGCAGATTTCCCGAATGTATGAAGAGATAAAAAACATCTGCCTGAAACACTTACACACATTGCACCATGAATAAAAACCTCTATCTCAACAGAAATATTATTATGGTGTATATACTCTATAATATTTTTTTGATCTTCGAGCGTACATTCTCTGGAAAGTACTATTCTCTTTACGCCCAATGTTGAGAAAAAGGATACAGCCTTGCTATTGGACACACTCGCCTGTGTCGATAAATGAGGTTTTAATCCGAGTTCCTTTGCCATTTGCAATACTGACATATCTGAGAGTATAACAGCATCTATATTGGCATCTTTTGCGGCATGAAGAATTTTATTGACCTTATCTATTTCGGAGTTTTTAATAATTGTATTTAACGCAAGAAACCCTTTTTTATGTTTTGCATGAAGATAATCCGTGATTTTTTTAAGTTCTAAAATATCAAAATTTCCGGCACGAGCTCTCATATTCATACCCTTAATACCAAAATAAACGCTATCAGCCCCGCTGTCAACGGCTGTAATTAACGAACTCCAATCACCTGCCGGACAGACTAACTCAGGTTTTTTCATTTAAAATTTCTTCTGCTTTATCTTTATATTCAAAAGGTACTATAAGTTTAACCCTTCCAAGCTTACTTAATGTCAAACCAAATAATCTGCCGACTGTTTCTTGTTTAAGCATACAAGGGATATCATAACTTTCAAGCTTTGCCTTAAGTATCTCAGCTTCTAAAAAACCATCAAGAACTCTGATTTCAACTAATTCATCATCCATTCGGTTTAGAACCTAATAACTGTTCCACCCCACGTAAAACCCGCACCAAAGGCAGCAAATAAAACCAAATCGTTATCCTTGATTCTATTTTCTCTTCTTGCCTGATCTAATGCAATCGGAATTGTTCCCGCTGATATGTTAGCAATTTTATCAACATTTATAAATGTCTTTTCAAGAGGAATATTAGCTCGTTTTATTGTTGCTTTTATAATTCGCAAATTAGCCTGATGAGGAATAAATAAATCTATATCTTCTCCTCTGACACCCGCAAGTTCAAGGGCTTTTACCGCAGATTCCTGCATCCTTAATACCGCATGTTTAAATACTTCTGCTCCTGACATATGAACAGTATGAAGATTCTTCTCAACGGTTTCCATTGACGCTGGTATTGCACATCCTCCTGCCGGTTGCATAAGTAAATCTCCGAGATTTCCATCTGCACCCCAACAGGTTGAAAGAATACCTTTATCTTCGTCATTTGTTCCTCTTAAAATAGCAACTCCAGCTCCATCACCAAAAAGCACACATGTATTTCTATCTGTCCAATTTAATGCTCTTGACATTGTCTCAGCACCGGCAACAAGAACTGTCTTTGCCGAGCCTGTCTTAATCATAGAGTTAGCAATATTAAGCCCGTATAAAAACCCTGAACAAGCCGCTTCAAGATCAAACCCTGCAGCCGGTTTCATTCCAAGTTTTTTTTGAACCCAATTTGCAGTTGATGGATAAGCATTATCGGGTGTTATTGTTGCCACTATTATCAAATCAATTTCATCTTTATCTATTTTAGCATCTTCAATTGCTTTTTTTGCCGCTTCAACTATCATATCCGATGTTGTTTGATTCTTTTCCGCAATGCGTCTCTCTTTGATTCCTGTTCTTGACACTATCCATTCATCCGATGTTTCAACTATCTTTTCACAATCTGCATTGGTCATGATTTTTTCAGGTAAATACGAGCCCGTCCCAATAATTATTGTATTTTTCATTTAACTGACTCTCTAAAGTAAATATAGTATATTCTCATCGCTAACTCTCTATTATCCTTACTCTTGGCATCAAGTTTTGAAGGGACAAACGTTTTATCCGTTTCAATTGCAAGAGCAAACATATACTCATTACCCATTTGTTCAGGAGTAATTGTATATTCCTTGTCAAAATATGCATTCTTCGGTATAAATCTATCAAGCTCTTTCCCATTTATTTTAAAAACAACAGTTTGGTCTTCAAGTATGTTTTTGGGTACGGTTCCTCTTATAATCAATGTGAAATTCTTTGGCTTTGATGATTCATAATTACTATTATCTATTATACACGTAGCCTTACTTGCAATCCATTGCCATTTCCTAAAATTAGCCTTTGCATTTGCATTTGTTTCGATACCATACCACCCATCCTGATAGTTTATAGCAGGTGCATGACTCTCTTCTGCTTCGATTCTTACAATTTTATCATACAGTATTATATTTTTGTCCGATGATTTAGGAACATATAATCCTATGGTAAGTCCAAGTTTTTCAAATCCGTCAAATTCAGCATCGTAATCATCAAGAAACTTAGGTATGTATATCTTTTTTGAATATTTAATAACATCTCCGCTCTTCCATTGAGAAGTTTTAGCAACGCCCATAGATTCAAGAGAATGATCCAGATTTAGAAGCATTTTATCTAATTTTTTTCTCCAAAAATGAACAAAAACGACATAATCGTCATCTAATTTCTTGAATTTATCAGTCAATTTATACTCGAAGTCCATCTTAATGTATAATTTGTCCGTTAATGTCAAAATATCCGCATTATCATAAGAAATGATTTTTGGTGAGATATTTAATTTAAAGTTGATTCCCTTAGTATCATTTTTCTTACCGCAAGAAAATAGCATTAAAGCAATCCCAACGACAATCAAAGCTTTTATTTTGTTATTCATATTACCTCCGCATTGTTTTGAAGTCAAGACGAATACTATCATATTTATGTTATAAAATCAATTGATTTTTAATCCTGGAATTTTTATCAAAATTGTAGCGAAATACCCAAGAAGTCTATTATAACAAGTTAAGCGATTAAGACGGATGAAACATAGTTATACTATTTTGAAATGAAGACGATTGAACTTAACGCAGTGAGAAGAGTCTTATTGGGTATTGCAATGGGGTTTGATTAAAATTTCAGGTTAATTTCATAAACAGACAATTTGTTTTTAATGTAGCTATGTTTTATTTCTTCTCCGTCTATTGCATTGGGGATATTTTCTTTGTTATTAAGTTTCCACTAAGATTTATCAAAGCTTTCATAAAGAGCAATTTTATTTGTTTAATTTTATTATTCTTATATCAGAATAATTTCCTCGTATTATAATTGTAGGACTACCGAACTTTGAACTTAATTTTTCAGTATATGAGTTTTTTTTGATACATAGACCGTTGATACTCCCTTTAATATTACCATAATCAAGATTTATATTATAACAAGGCGAAATATTATTGTTATACTTAAGAATTATTTTTGAATATAATCCATTAATATTGATTAATTTTGTTTTTCCAGTTTTAATCGGGTTAAAAATTATATTTCCGTTTTTTAATGCAACATCAAATTGAACTATATTTGAATCCCTAACATAAATATCCGCATATGAAATTTTTATATTGGCATACTTAACATTGATATTTGATAATGAAACATCGCTCTCTTCTGATACAATTCTTATGTTTTTTTCTTCTGAATTTATATTTTTGAGCTTTATTCTACCCTCTTTACTGAAAACTTCAATATGGCCTTTTATATTATTTATAACAGTTGAAGTATTGAATAAATTTGCGATTATATCCGAACTGTCTTTGATAGTAATATTATTATTATCAGAGTTTTTTATAAATATTTTTCCGTCAATATTTGACAAGGCTATGCTACCGTTCTTGTTGGAGATATTTAATGACGTATTTATATTTGTTGCTTTTATCAAGCCGTAGGCATTATTAATTATGAGTTTTGAATTTTTTGACAGTCTTATAGTAAAAATCACTCTGACTCGTTTAAACAATTTTTCTTGTGAATAAACAGTGTTTATTAATGCATGATTATTTTTGTTTTTTAGTGATACTGAGATTAAATTTTTTATTTTTTCTGCCCTATGTTTGTTTTTATGATAAACTCTTATTTTAACCTTTATAATATTTTTCTTTTGTGTTGAACCATCAATAAGAATATCCCCGGCTAAGTTATTAATTTCTATAAGAGATTGAGTAAATGTATAATTATTATTTATTTTTATTTCAAAATCATTTATAAAGTTTTTATCAATTATTCTATAATCCGTTTTAGTATTTAACAAAGAGAAATCATTCTGAAACATTATATATAATGTACTTATCAGTATTAATAATATAATATAAAATTTTTTTTTATTGTCCATTTTCATCCATATCGTCGATTGTTAATGGTAATTTTTTTTCATTATTATTAAAAGCATTATTGTTAATAAAAGATAATAGTGGAATTTTATTTGATTCCTTACTGTTAAAAACATAAGTTTTTGTTTTTATGGCAAATTTTTCAACCTTTGAAAGTGTTTTATGAAGAAAATAATTCCCTTCCGGATAAATATTAGTTTTATAAAAAACGCCTAATAATAAAATTGCAGTTGCTAATATTGCAGCAACAAGCTGTAAGTTATTTGATTTATTTGGTGTTTCTTTATTCAAAGACATATATTCCTGTATATAAAATAATCGATTTTTAATATGAAAAGGTACCTCCTCTTGTAAACAAGAGCTATCTTTAATTAATTGTCTTACAGAGATTAAAAGGTTTTTACACGATGAGCATTTTTTAAAATGAGATTGCATCTCAATGCACAATTTATCGTCAAGTTTGTTTTCAATATAATCGGACAATAAATCTTCAATCAATTCACACGTCATTGCTTATACCTCCTCCTTAATTAATTTAACTAATTTTATTCGAGCTCTATTTATTCGAGATTTCACCGTTCCTTCGGGAATACCTAAAGAATCTGATATTGAGGAATATGACATACCCTCAATGTCACGCATTATCAATATAATTTTTAGTTCAGGCTCAAGGACTTTTATTTTATTTCTTAGAAATTGTCTTTCAGAATCTTTGATATTTAATAGCTCAGGAGTATCATTGGTAGAGGCAATATTTTCTTTAAGTTCAACTTTTATTCTTCCTTTTTTGTTTTTTCTCCAATAATCAATGCAATAATTTTTTGACAGTTGAATTAGCCATCCCTTAAAACTTCTATCTCTATTAAACTTGTGAAGGTTTTTGTATAGTTTTAGAAAAATATCCTGAACAATATCCGAAGCATCATCATTATTATAAGTGAACCCCAAGGCAATATTATAAACAAGTTTTGAATAGCTATTAATTATCATATTCCATGCCTCCTGATCACCTTCCAAGCAAAGTCCTATAGCTTGCTCTATGTCCATTTATCCAATTCCATAAGTTTAAACGAATTTTATATACAAAAAGTTCCTATATACAGACCTATGTTTTTAAATTGCTAAAAAAGTACAAAGATACCGTTGAAAAAATTAAAATAGGGGCAAATGCAGAAATAAACGGAGACATAATTGCCGCACTACCCAACGCACTAAATATACCAAATGCACTCCAATATATCATTGAAAAACCGACAGCAAACCCTATTCCATAAACAGCTCCCTTATTACCCATTAAAAAGGCAAACGGGATTGCAAGTAATACCATTATTAAACTGGACAAAGGAAACGCGTACTTATAGTATAATTTTGCTTCATATCTAACGGTATCAGAGTTAGTTCTCCTTAAATAACCAATGTATGTTTTTAAACCTTTTATATTCATATAGTCAGATGATATGATTTTTTTCTTAAACATCTCTTTTCCGTCCGGAATATTTATTCCAATAGGAGGAGATACCTTTTTGCTTATAGGACTACTGTTTTTTGTATAAATGGTAATTACAGCATCATCAAGTGCAATCTCAGATTTATTTAACCATGTTGCATACTTTGAGTTTATTACCTTTTCAATTTGGTATCTGCCGTCATACAGTGCAATAGATATATTCTTAAATGTATTGTTTTCTTTATTAAAGCTTTCATAAAAAACGAATCTGTATCCGGGAAGTGGCGTTATATACCTATTCAGAACAAACAATTTAGAAACAAACGTTTTAAGTTTGCTACTTTTTAATATAAAGTCATCCTTATATATGTGAGTATTAATAATATAAGGACCAAAATTATTGTATGAGACAGGCTTGTTATTATTAAAATTTTTCTCAAACCCATTAATGAGATTTAAGGTGGTTTTACTGTGCCATTTAGCATATTTTGCATATATTCGTCTCTTTAGTTTAAAGTCTTTGTCTAATTCTAAAACACCAAAATTATTAAAAATATTTGTTTTTTTATTGTATCCTTGATAAAAAACAAACTGTTTATGGTTTGCAATCCAATTTCTTTGTAATTCATTACTTATTTTTTTATTTCTTTTATGGATTTTATTAAATAAAACAAGTGCTTTTTTGTTTGAATTTGGTGCTATATATTCTTGTACAAAAAACGAAACAAAAGAGATTATTATTCCAAAAATTATCGCAGGCAAAACAATTCTATATAAACTTATACCACTTACCTGAACTGCAATGATTTCGTTTTTTTTACTCATTATGGAAAAAACAAGTAATACTGTTGTTAGTATCGATATAGGGAAAATATAATTTAGAATTTCAGGCATCGAATATATAACATAATTAAGAACAACAGAAAAAGCAACCCCGTTTTCTATTGCATCATCGGCTAATTCAATAATATTAATTACAAAAAAAATTATTATTATTGAAATAAAAATGAATGAAAATATAAGAAATAATTTTTTAATAATATACATATCCAGAATATTAAACAAACGAATATTTGGTTTTTTTATTTTTAATGTAAAGAGTACTTTTTTTTTTGCAAGAATTTTATTTTTTATTTTCTCAACTAAATCAAAAATTTTATTAATCTTTAATTTTTTTTCTTTAAGTGATAACACAAAAAGGATAATCCCTATAACAAAGAGAAAAATGACAGGCGACCACATCCCGAGAACCACTGATATTTGTTTTTTTGTTATCATATTTCTACCAATAACCGTTATTGAATAATAGACAAATATTATTGCAAGGGATATTATAAAACCGCTTATTTTACCTCCTTTGCTCGTTGAAACTCCTAATGCCAAGCCCAATATTCCAAACGCAATACAGGCTAAAGGAAGAACAAATTTATTGTGTAATTCGATTCTATGGGAAATTAGATTTAACGTATTAATATTTTTTTTATCATTACTCAATATATTTATTTTTTCATACAATTGTAGTAGGGATAGCTGTGTACTGCCTTTATTTATTTTATAAGCTCTATTATTATTGGATATATACTTATTAAAGTAAGAGTAAAAAACTATTGAATTGTTTTTTTCCGGATTTTCTCTGTTGAAACTAAAAATAAAAGCGTCTTTTAAACTAAAGAAAGCATCTTTTCTTTTTACATAATTATCTTTTTGTTTGTCTCCTTTTTTAAGTTCTTGTACAATCGTGCCTCTCTTTGCAAGAATAACCTTGTCATTTATGCCTCCTTCTCTAAAATATATAAAAACATTGAGCCATTCGTCTGTACTTCTATCAACATCTTCAAAGTAAATCACATAACCCGGGAAATCACTATAAAAAGTTTTTGGCTTTATAGATTTTATTGCCTGAGAAATTCCAATATCAGCTCTTAGCTTTCTTAATTTATAATTGCTTTCGGGAGCTACAAACATTATTAAGGCAGAAGATATAAACCACATCAAAAAAGAAAAGACCAAAACAGGTCTGTATAATCTTAGATTTGAAATGCCCATAGTTTTAAAGGCAGTTATTTCAGAGTCTGTACTCATACGACTGACTCCGGCTAAAACACCCATCAGAGTTGACATTGGAATTGTAAATGCAAGAAAATCCGGTAATAAATAGATAAGAAATTTAACGATAGTATCAAAACCGGCACCCTTTGACACAAAAAGACTTGATAATCTCAGTATCTGATTTATTAGCAAAGAAAAAGTATAGACAGATAGTCCGATTCCAAAAGGTATGGCAATTTCTTTAAAGACATATTTGTCAAATCTTTTCATTATTTAATTATAATATCACAAATTTCTTCTTACATCCATACCTTTATTCTCTTGTTCGTGCGAGTTGTCAAATATGTTTTATTTATAAATCCAACAATAACGCACTAAGATATATTTGATAATATAGTTGACAGATTTAGAGTTTTATACTATAACCATATTGAAAATAAATTTAAGGAGGATAAGATGACATTAGTAAGATTTAAACCATTTAGGGATTTTTTAGGAATGCATGAAAATGTAAACAGGCTTTTTGAAGACGAATACTTTGGTAATAAGGCCAGTGACAATTTAACCACCTGGCAACCGCCAACAGACATATACGAAGATACCGACAAGTATTTGTTGAAAATTGAGATACCGGGAATGACTGACAAGGACATTGATATAGAGTTCAACGGTGATGTTTTAAGTGTTATGGGCGAAAAAAAGGAAGACAAAGAGGTTAAAAAAGAAAATTACCACCGTATTGAAAGTTTTACGGGGAAATTCTCAAGATCATTTTCAATTCCCAAGGCTATAGCGAGTGAAAAAATTAATGCGGAAATGAAAAACGGGATTCTTTATATAACAGTACCCAAGGCAGAAGAAAAAAAGCCTAAAACAATTCCAATTGTAACAAAGTAACAGAGTAACAGTTTTTTTATAATGCAGGGGACAAGAAATTTAAGCACCCCTGCATTATCCCTAAAATTTTAATCAAAATCTACTGCAATACCCAATAAGCCCATTCTAACTGCGTTAAACTCAATCACTGCATTACAAAATAGTTAGACTATTCTTTATTTAGCTCAATCGTTTAACTTGTTATAATAGGCTTCTTGGGCATTTCGCTACAATTTTGATGAAAATTTCAGGTTATCTTTATTTTTTAATTTTCTAAAGTTTAACATATATTATCCGAAGTACACTTGTAGTTTAGGTTTGATAACTTGAGCTTAAGTTCGTGATTTAGGGAGTTAAAATGGGTATAAATTTAAGTACTATTTTTAGAGGGCTTAATGATTCCAGTAATATTTTAAATAGAAGCGGACATAATATTGCAAATCTCAACACATATGGCTATAAGGCAACAAATTCTCTAACGGGGTCAACAAATTTTTCCGGCTCAAATTTTATTTATACAGGCCAAAACTTGGATCTTGGTATAGAGGGTGATGGGTTTTTTAAAGTAAAAAACCAAGATGGAGAATCTTTTTATTCACGAAAGGGGGATTTTTCTCTGGATGCCGAGGGTAAAATCGTTGATTCAAACGGTTATAAACTTGATGTAAATTTTAAACTTGACGCAAATCAACCTTTTGCCATAAATAAAGACGGCTCAGTCTATCAAAACGGCGAAAAAAAAGGTGAAATAAGAGCATACACATTTAAAGGGAAACAGGAATTGACAAGACATTCCGGTGGCTATTTTTTACCCGTCAGAGAGGAGCCTGTAATATCTAATAATGCCATTATAAATTCAGGCGTGAGAGAGTCATCAAATACAGACATTGCCGAAGAACAAATTGCACAAATCATAGGTTCGAGAACCTATGAGGCAAATATTAAGGGGCTCAAAGTCTTAGACAATATCCTTGGAATAGCCTTAGATATCAAAGCTTAAACAGCATTAATTTCTTTATTATAAAAATTTAAAACATACATATATTGAGACAATTAACTCGTAGCAAATCGTTTTTTTTAATTTAAAAACGTAATTAAATCATCTTGTATTATCACATCAGAAAAACCAAAATCTTTTTGAATAGTCTTTAGCGTCTTCTCTTGATAAAAAAAAACATGTGTAAAATCATTTTTATAATACCATTTATTGAAATTAATATTATGATTGAAAATACTTGTCTTGCAATATAATTTACCGTTTTCATTAAGCATTGACTTTAATAATTCAAAATTTGTTTTTGGTTTGTGAAAATGCTCAATTACTTCACAGCACACTATATAATCATACTTTTTTTGTAATAATTGGGGGGAATTAAAAAAAAATGGATCGTACCACTTTATATTGTAATTTTTGTTAGTTAAAAACTTTGAAATTACAGGTTCGGGACCTGCTCCAAAATCAAGCCCCGTATGCTTAGCAGTAAAGTCTTTCAAAACAGCGTTTATAATAGGACTTATAAATTTAAAATATCCGATATTATTTATATCATTATTATGTTTTTGATATCTAAGTCGTTCTAATTCTTTGCTTGGCAATAGGTCTTTTGATAAAAAAATGCCCTTACATTTTTGACAAAGGTAATATAATTGTTTATTCTTCTGAAAAAAAACATCAGAAACCGTGTCACAAAGAGGACATAATTCTAAACTCATTAGAACTCATTATAAGTCAGTTAATAAATACTTGTCAATATTTTCATAGGTCATCAAAATAAGAATTTGTCATTATTATAGTGCTAATAATTGCTATCCATAATTTTTTTCGATGATTCATAGTTTATCTCTCTTATTTACATATTTTTTACAATTGCAACATTTAAAATAGTTTTTAAAATAATTTTTTGCCCGAACCTTACAATTATTGCATATAAAAATATTTTTACCTTCGTAGCGTATTACCGAATAATCTCTATTCGTTGCAAGCTTAATCGGACTCTTACAAAACTCGCATATATGGGTATGATTCTTGATAATCAGAGATGCCGAAAGCTTTTTAGCCTCTTTATAACATTGCTCCGAACAGTATGATTCTCCGAATTTCCCATACTTCATAGTACATGCTCCCGTTATTTTTTATTTTCCGGACATATAACGAATACCAAGAGAAATTTTATATCTTGAAGCCTTTGCCTCTGACATTGACCATCCGAATATTTCAGCAATATAAACAAAATCACAATCAAATGCCAAATTATCGTTAATTTTATATAATGCTCCGGTTGATAGTGCAAAACCTTCAAGATTTACAGAATTACTACTCCAATTATATACAGCAACCGTTCCTTGATAAATACCGATTCTAAATCTGTATTTATTTTCTTTGCCCAAGGGATAAAAACGAAAGCCTATAGAATAAGCACTTCCGGCATTAGTAAAACCTGCCCCTATACTTACGCTAAAATAATCGTGAATGGCTTTTCCCAATGAACCGGGTAACAGCGGATTAAGCTCTATGTTAAGACCTATCACACCATATGGTATTCCAAGCCCTACACCCCAATTTAAGAAAGAGGATTCTTTAACTTGCTTAGCATAAGGTGATTGTAGGTGAAATTGTCCTCCGACTGCGACTTTGAACCTGGAGTTACCCGTATTCAAATATAATTCATCATAGATGTGTGCAAGATAAAACATATCACCGTTAATTGATAAATTATCGGATATCTGCAAAACAACACCTCCGCCAAGACATAAAGCTTCAATACTGTCATAATCCTCTTCATAAGTATTAAATATATCCAAAATTCGATCGACTTTAGCATAATAAAACGAAAATCTCGGTTGAATTAATCCTTTCCTACCTAAAGGATAAGCGTTAACGCCCATAGCCAACAGAGGTTTCCCCTGCTTATAACCCAATCCCAAGGAAAAGCTAAAATAATTATTCAAGTGGCGAAGATTCTCCGGCAATAAGGGATTTACTTCAAAATTCACCCCCGTATAACCATAAGGTACACCATATCCTGCCGAAATCCGAAATAAATTATCCTTATTATCACCAATAAGTTTATTATTCCCGATAAACATAAGTAAAATAAATATAATTACAAAAGCCATTACCATTTTTTTTTTCATCTTATTCCTCCTTTACAATATTATTACAGGCAATAGTTATGCCAAAAAAACATATACATTTATAACGTCTAACAGAGAGTGAAATATAAGTTTATAAAAAAACATACGAACTTGTTCTTAATTAATATGAACTTCTTCTCAATCACCATAGCGTCAAATACGGTTCAAATTTAAAATATTGAAATAAAGAATGTTTAATTATTTTTCATGCTGAAATAGGAACAGATGCAAATCCGCATCCAACATCTAAAATAGTTCCATTATCAAAACCAATTGTCTTTAAAAGTTTTACAAAACGCTTCCCAACATTCTTTATGTTTTTTTTGTTCCTTTTGTAATAACCTTCTGCCCATTTTGTTCATCAAAAACACGAGGATGAAATCAATTGTTTTGTTTCATGATTACTCCTTAATTTTAATATTGTATTTTTGTTACGAAGCCATTTTTCTATTAGAACAACTCTGAAGAACTCAACAAAGGTAATTGTTTATATTTTTCTCTTATCATTCAGTAACCTCCTATTCATAAAAATAGTTCATTACGTTTTTTATTATACTCCTATTTAATAAAGAATTCATCTTTTTTCCAATTTAACGAATTATTTACAATATATTCTAAAACTTTAAGAAATTTATGGAGAAGAAAAAGGGATTGGGATGAAAATTGTATTTTTTAGTTTAGATTATATATTACAAAATCAGACCAGAGGAAGGGGTGTGAAACTTATCAATTTAGCTTAGTTGTATTAAAAAAATCTCCAGGCTATTATTCCTATGAGAAATATTCCCGAATACAATAGGGCTGCAAATAGAGAAATTGCCTTGGACGTTTTATTATTAAATTTTTGTCTGTGTATTACCATTAAAGACAGTATTATTCCACCAAGAGAGAATAACACGGCTAAAGCACTGAGATATGGGGATATAGATAAAAGTATTCCCTTGTCTAATGTCTTGGATTTTTCAATAAGAGCCTGTGCCGTATTTACGCCTTTGGGGTCTGTAAAAACAAAGTCCCAATAAGGTATTCTCGATGTTGTCTTTAAAAGAGCCTTAAGTAAGTGCATACTTGCAGTAATCGGTAACATAGCCATTACCAATTGAGTAAAAGAATTTAGTATGGTTTCTTTTGCCAATAGTTTTTTTAATAATGCCAATGTCATAAAAAATACTGCAGGAATAATAATAAATAAAGTTATTGCCTTAATCGTTCCATGTAAACTGCCCGTAATATTTAAAGAATGATTTATCCAATTAGGGGTTTTCATTATGATAGCCTTACTTACCTTCCATTCGGATAAAACCTCGTATATGACAAAACCGCTAACCATCATAAAAAAAGACAATTCTGCCCATGTCAATTTTATATTTTTAAATATATCGGCAGCAAAGCTTCGTGTTTGAATTGCAATATTATCTTTTGTGCAAGATTTAAAGCACTGCCCACACAGGAGGCAACTTCTATTGTCTTTCATTTTTGCCGGATAGAGTTCTGATGTACATGAACGTCCTGTGAACTTATAGTGATTTTCTTTACTGATACAATCTTTTGATTCACAACTTTCGCATACACTCGGATTTATAACTCTTAATTTTTTAAAAGATAACATTGAATATAAGCCCAATAGGTGACCAATTGGGCAGATATAGGTACAAAAGGTTCTTTTTTCCCATATAAGACCTGAAATAACAGCAATCCCAAATAATAATATCATATATATTGCCATATACTGCGGTATCCGATGAATTGCAAGAGTATGAATTCCTATAATGAGAATTACAGCATAAAACAATGTTATTACCCATCCCGATTTAAGTAATTTATTGGGCTTTCTTCTTAATCCTATATTGCCAAAAAAAGAAGTTATCATTTCCATAGGACAGACACTACACCAGTATCGACCGAAAAGTATTGCAGTAACAATTATCAATGGCCACCAATAAGACCAGACAATCAGATTGGCAATATTAGTATTACGTAAAATTTTGGCAAAATCAGGATCCTTGGTTGTAATTCCTATTGCACCGTAAATAAGGGCAATAAACACGGACAGAGTAAAAAATTGAACAACAAACAAAAAATATCTATTCTTAAAAATTTTATTAATCATGATGGGTAAATATACCATAAATCAAGGTTATATTCAATGCAGTTTTATTATATATACAGCCAATATTATAATAGATTTTGACGGAAAATTTAGGTTTTTTCTAAAATTGACTTTTTCTCCAATTTTGATACACTATGATACTCAGCTGAGCACTCGGCTGAGCAGTTGCTATGAGATATATTATTATCAATTAATTGTTGTTGTAGAAAGTATAATTAAATGAGAATATAGTATCAAAAAGCAAGCGTTCGGCATGGTATGATAGAGAGTTGTGTATAATTTGTACAAGGAGTAGGTATGTCTGATAAAAAATTGTGGGTAATTGTAGTGATTTTATTATTGTCCTTTTACGGATGCAATAAAAGCAATAAAAATTATAAAAATGCAAATCATAAGATTAAAAATAGTCCCAATGTAGTCGTTATCGTTATAGATACATTGAGAGCGGATCATTTACCCTTTTATGGTTATTCGGAAAATACGACTCCGTTTATGGCGTCTCTGGCAAAAAAAAGTGTGCTTTTTGAAAACACTTTCACTGCATCTTCATGGACAGCTCCGGCAACAGCTTCGCTTTTTACTTCAATGTATCCCTTTCAACACAAGGTTGTTATGAATATGTTAGCAACACTACAGTTTAATAGTAGGATAAAACAAAATTATAAGATAAAATTAAATCGAATTCCCAAAGGTATTACAACTATTGCCGAATCTTTTAAACAACAGGGATACGCAACTTACGGAGTGGCAGATAATGTTAATATAGGTAAGAAGGAAGGCTTTGAACAGGGCTTTGATAAAATGGTGACATATAATTATAAGACGGCGGATATTGTTAATAAAACAATCCTAAATTGGGAAAGCGAGATGAAGAAAAAAGACAGATACTTTCTTTATATTCAATATATGGATGTACATCAGCCTAACCATAAAAGAGAGCGTTGGTTCAAAAATAGAAAGCTCAAAGACAATGGCGGATTACCCATTAATAAGGTACCTGTAGAAATAAAAAAATTCAATCAGGAATTGTATTATGATTCTGAATTAAACTATGTTGATGCAAAAATAAAAGAATTATATGATAGGTTCAAATGGGATAAAAACACCTTGGTAATTATAACGGCAGATCATGGTGAAGAATTTTGGGAACACGGTAACTGGGGACATGGTCATGCCTTGTTTAGAGAAGTGATTCATATTCCTTTACTATTTCACTATTCAAACGGTGGTTTTAAAACCAATCGTATTAAACAAAATGTTTCAATTATTGATATACTCCCGACATTAAGAGAATTTATCGGTCTGCCGAGAGACAAGGCAAATGAAGGACTTTCACTTTTGAAAATCTTAACAGATGGTGAACAAAATACGATAAACAACCGATTTATATTCAGTCATTTACTTAAACGAAAAACAATCAATAATAAAATGATAAATATCGAATCATACGCTACCATATATAATAAATTTCATTATATAAAATCTTTACCCGGAATAAAAGGTAATTATAGCGAATTGATTTATAATTTAAAAGACGATTTTATTGAAAAAAATAACTTATTTTTGCAGAACAAGAATACGGCAAAAAAATTGCGTTCACAATTTCTACATTTTTATAATAAATGTAGAAAGTTTAAATCAGATATCCAAACATATAAGGGAAATAAAAAGGAAATGGAACGATTGAAAACACTCGGTTATACTACCGATAACAAGTGAGATTATACAATAAATAATTGTTAAATAAAAATATAATCCTGAACCTGAATTTTTAATAAAATTTCAAGTGTACTAAAAAAGTTTCACTTAGAATACAAATGTCACTTTTTTAAGACAATCAAAACAAATATTGCATTAATATATTGGCAAGAAAAATGCAACTATATGATTTAAGGAGATGATAATGAAAAAGATTATATTTTTTATGTTGGCGATTTTATTGGGGATTATGTTCTTTGTTTCCTGTACTATAAATTTTCCCTATGATTTTGAAATGACAGGAAAACAGTATCGGGTTATATTCAGAGTTGTACCGGAGGATTCTCTTTTACTTCTAAACGGAAAATTACTTGGAGAAGTTTATGAATTTTCAACTAAAGAATCGGCTTTGGTGCTTTCATCAAGAGGTAATGAATTGGTCATAAAACACCAAGGATATATTGAAGAATTAGTTGATTTGAATGAATATAGTGAAAGAGATATTGTCATTAATATGAACCTAAAAAAAGATAAGAGATATATAGAAAAGAAAGAGTTTGTTAAAAAAACACCCAAAGATAATGAGATAAGAGGAATCAGAGCTAAGCCCAAGTATATAAAAGAATCTGACATAGCGTCTGAACAACAAAAACCACGAGTTTTTAAAGGTAACCTTACTCTTAATATAAGCCCGTCTGACTCTGCCATTTATATCAATAATGCATTCTGGGGCGTTTCACCAAAATTAGGTATAATAAAGAATATCAGTATCAAGAACGGAAAATTCATAATAGATGTTACAAAGCCGGGTTATAAAAGATATACAAAAAAATTAACCATATCTGACAAAAATAATAACATCAAGCTAAAAATAAATTTAAAAAAAGAGTAAATTTTAGATATTTTACCTGAGTTTATCGGATAGTTTGTTCAACATATCTTTGACCATTGAATCAAGATCATATGTTGGATTCCATCCCCATTCTTTTTGTGCTACGCTGTCATCCATATGACTTGGCCAAGAATCTGCAATGGATTGCTTTACAAAATCTACATCATAATCAATTGTAAACTCGGGTATTATCTTTTTAATAGCTTCTGAGAGTCCTTTAGGTGTTACGGGTATTGCGGTTATATTAAATGCGTTTCTATGCTTAAAGTTTTTAGAATCAGCTTCCATTAAAGATATGGTTGCTTTAATAGCATCATCCATATAAATCATTGGCAAGGTTGTTTTCGCATTTAAAAAAC
>CAYOTE010000006.1:22297-28467 GCA_964406785.1 uncultured Clostridia bacterium | reverse complement strand
AGAGAAAAAAAATGATCCCTGAAGGGTTCGAACCTTCGACCTATTGATTAAGAGTTCTTAGATTTAAACATGTAAAAGTGCTTATAAAAGCCAATATAACAACGCTTTAGGTGTATTCACACCTTGAAAATACTTCAAAATCTACCAATATTTTGGTTACAATTCCGCTACAATTTTAAAATGTATTTTTCCTTCTTGTAAGGGAATAGTTCTGAAATAGATTTGAAAAATATTTACTTATTATGTAACATAAAATATGGTTGTTTTTGCCGGTTTTTTCTATATTAAAATGTTATTGAAGGGAGATATTTAATGACAAGAAAATTTATTGGAGTATTAATTATTATTGGATTAACTGTGTTTTTTAATTTATTTTTATCCGGGGATAATGAAGAGCTTATAACAACATCATCTCAAATTAAATTAAATATTCTGGATGAATATTATGGTTATAATTATGAGAGTGAAGCAACCATTGTGACGCTGCAATTTGAGGTTAGAGGTATGAACAATGAGTATATCGGGGGCTTGTCCACGAAAAATTTTTCATTTTATGAGGACGGTGAAAAAGCAGATATTGAATCATATTCAGATGCAGTTGGTGAAAAATCAAAGATCCCTTTAACCATGATCCTTGATGTCAGTTACAGTATGGAGGCTGCAGGTGCCATCACTGAGATGGAGAGAGCTGCGAGAAGATTTGAAAGAAATCTTAAAAATGATGCTAATTTTCGTTATTATAAATTTGCGACCAAAGTGGAAAAGATCAGTAGTCTTTATGGAGAGATCAGGACAGATCCGAAATACCGGTTTACATCAATTTATGATGCTGTTTCAAAAGCGATAAAAGAAGATGAAACGAAAAAGAGGGTGATAATCCTTTTCACAGATGGAAAGGATAACCATTCGTTAGAGAGGATCAATTCTCTAATGAGTGATATAGATAAGAATAGGATAAAAATACATTGCATAGGGCTTGGCAACGTTGATAAAGGATCACTTCTCAAGCTGAGTAAAAACGGATCTTTTTATCACAGTGATAGCATTAAAGAGATCTCAACACTTTTTGATAAAGTATTAAAAAATGTTAGATCGATCTATACAGTTAATTACTACTCTCCGTCACGTCGTGGCAATCATACTCTAAAACTGGTAGTCACCTATAAAGGATCCGAAGCATCTTATGAGACAAAATTCATTTCCGGAAAATCAGGGAGTTTAACCGATAATTCAACCGGCAACTCTTCAAGTCCAAGAGTAACTCTTCGGAGCAGTTACAGGACTTTATCCGGTTCGGATATTAAATCGATGTTTAAGAGGATAGGTTTTTTTGATAGATATTGGAATATAAATGGTAATTTTAGTAATGATTTTTCAGTAAAGACAATAAGGGGGGACAAAGTAGTCGTTGACAAGACAACCGGATTGATGTGGCATCAGGGAGGATCGTCTTCAGCTATAATTTTTTCAAAGGCTAAGGAGTGGATAAGTAGTTTAAATAACAGAGGCTATGCCGGTTATTACGACTGGAGATTGCCTACCCTTGAGGAGGGAGCATCGCTTTTGAAGAGCAGTAAAAGGAACGGAGTGTATATTGATCCGGTCTTTTCATCTAAGCAATTGTGGATATGGACGGGAGACAGTTACAGCTCTACCAGTGGTTGGGTGGTCTACTTCGGCAATGGTAACGTCAACAGGTACAACTTCAACGCCTTCAACTATGTCCGGCCGGTTCGCAGTGTCCACGTAAAGAAATGGAGGTGGAGGTATAAGAAGAAGATTAAGTAGATTAGTATATAACTTTTTGACATGATGAAATAATACTTTCTTATGATTTCTTTTTGCCTAATGCGGGGAGGTTGATACTCTCGATCGCTTCTTTATTTTGTGAATTAATTGAAGGTGTATATGCTTGAGTAGTTCTAATATCCTGATGTCCTAAAATATGTTGTACAACTCTCATACTATATCCTGCTATTTGTAACATCACTCCAACTGTTCTTCTGGTATCATGGAAACGTAAGGTCTCAGGGGATTGTATTTTTGCCGTTATTTTTGTTTTTTTCCATACATTGCGTATAACATCAGAGGATCTTCTTTTTAAATCAAAAATATAAACTGATGTTTGAGGTATTGTTAGTAAGAGAGCATATACTTCATCCCTTATAGGAACATGCTTTTCAGTATTCTCTTTATCTTCTTCTATATGAAAATACCCCTCTTTGTATGAACTCCATTTCAAATTCAAAATTTCCCCTAACCTTAATCCAGTGGATAAAGCAATGATGAGGATATAGTAAAAATAGAACTGGATCTTATTATGACCAGCATTTTCAGAAATAGTTTTTGCAGCATTGCATAACATTCCTATTTCTTTAATAGTAAAGAATCTGTTTCGAGGTTTTTCTTTGAAGAACTTAATATGTCTAACCGGGTTTGGTTTTGAATACATTTCCCATTTTTGTGCCATATTAAACAGATGTTTTAGAACTGCTAGATATCTGTTTATACTTTTCTCATTTAATTTTCCACTCTTAGTACGAGATCTCTTTTCCCTAAGATATTCAACATAATTTTCAACATCAACTGTAGTGATATCATTTAACGGAGTTTCCTTTTTAAAAAATTTTAAAAGTGTATCTATCTGATAAAGTTTTGAGTAATAAGATTTTTTATGTTTAGCAAAATTATGATACTTAACAACAAGGTGGCCTAAAGTTATTTCATTCTTTCCATATATATGGTCAAATGTGTTCTTTATGATACGTTCTGCTTCTTTTTCAGCCCATTCTTTATTCGTTGCTTTTGTAGACATCTGATATCGTTTTCCTTCGATATAGAAGGATACCCAGTAGATTTTATTTCTCTTGTAAATGCTTTTTGAGATCATTTTTCACTCAATTTAATTGATATGATTACATGCTATCCGGAAATTCTGCACAAATAGTATTTAGTACCTCTGTTTCATCTTTATTAAATAGTGAATTTTCATTTTTAGAGAAGTTATTATTTCTTTCTGCTTTTAATCGGTTTATATACTCGAAAATTTCTTGCGCTGAATATCTGTAATTGTTTGTATTAAAGACAATTGGTATTATCTTTCTTTCAGATCTGAGTTTCATAAGGGTGTTATGACTTAAACTCAATATCTTCTCAACATCACTACCTTTAAGCAGAAAATCACCTCTATATCCTTTAAGATTTATCTCATTTTCAATATTTCTAAAACTGCAATCTTCATTATTAGCTGATGGATCTTTTAAGTTAGTTCTTCTAGATTTTAATTTTTTTTTTATCATCTTTATCTCCTTTATAAAAGTTTCTTCTGCTAATCCCTGAAGCTTTACTAGCAAAAGTTGAACTGCCGAATGTTGAAAATAAAGCTGTTATAAGGTCTTGGATTGCATAACCGTTATCATCTTTCAACCGATCATTAGGATTAGCTTTATCTAATAAAAGTTTTACCTTCTTGGGAAGTAAATTTGGTATATATTTATTATCTCTTACAAATATTAAATCAATGAATTCTTTAATAATTTTATTATAATTAGATCCAAATATCTTTCTATTAATAACTTTTGACATTTTAATCCAGAGCAGTTCACCATTAGTTAAACCACGATAAAAACTAATAAATCTAAAAGCCTTTTTCATTAATATATAATTTCCATAAAACTTTTCTAATATGAAGAATAGATCATCAGTAGTAATCCAACCTTTTATTCTGATTTTTTGATTTTGAGATATATTTTTTTTATTAAAAAATTTATAAGTTTGATCAACCCAAGTATCAATTTCTAAATTTACTAATTTCCAGTTATTTTTATTTATCTCTTTTGATTTTCCATTATGATTTTCTTTCAAAAAGTTTTTAATAATTTCTTTTGCTTTTTCCTTTTCAATATTATTATAGTAATTATTTCTTGCTAACTCACCTATAAAATTATGACGAGTTCCATATTCCTGCAATCCATGTTCTGAAATGTAAAAGAATTTATTTTGATCCGTTTGTCCTTGATTATTATAATTACCACATGAATGATAATCATTTTGGAAAGGATAACGTTCCAAATCTACAGGAGTTATATTTTCCAGAATTTTGAGGTTATCTTTAAATGAATAAGTATCATAAAGTTTAAATGTTTTTGAATCTATTATATTTTGTTTATAACCAAATGGAGCTCTTATTTTTTTATTGCCTGTAGGATATAACTCAATTCCAATTTTTGAGGATATAGGACCTAATATTTTTTTTATTAGATTCTTTGTGGGTGGAGAATTATTATATGTTGTTCTAATATAAATATGCCTATTCCCTTTTTCTTTGTAACTAGGGGATGATACAATTAAGTATTCATTTTCTGCTAATAAAAAGTGTTTTACAATTTCTATTGTTTTTCTTTCACAATCTATACGAGAGATAATTTGATCATTAAAGTCTAAATCAAGTACTACAAAAATAGGTCTATAAAGTGGAGGAGGAGCGATCCAATATTTTTTTTTTATATGTCCTTCAATAATTTCATCAGTAATTTTTTTTTTTTCAGTTCGCCATTTACCATTGATAGGTTGAATACTTTAGCCTATTACATATTCGAGAAATCCTCCTGTAAAAAACAATTTTTTATATAAGTTGAAATCAGATTTTGAAATATTCATTATAAAATCCTACAACTATGTCTAAAATTTTTAATTTTGTGTTCTTGAAAATTATGATAATAATTAGTAAATTGTTTAATAGCTTTTTTTAAGCTTATGTTATTTTTCTTAATTGAATCAATTATATTTTGTTTGTAATTTTTTGGAAATCTATTTAATCTAAGAATATCTTTTCTTGATAAATTGAATTTATTTTCTAATATTTTATAAGGGGAGGATTCTTTTACGTTTTCCTCTTTTTTAGGAACAAATTCTAAATTTTCCGCATTGTTATTGGAAATATCCCCATCTTTGTGTTTAACATAAGAATATTCATTAGGATTATCTACAAAATAAATTGCAGTAATAACGTAAATAAATACTTCGCTTATTTCTTGAAAATTATGAATGGAAATTTGATAATGATTACATGAACCATTTTTTAATTGAAATGGTTTTATAATTATTAATTTTTCTTTTTTCTTAAAAACAACCCTTCCAAAGTTGCTTATTCCATAATTTTTAAAATTGAGGATCTGAAAAAAAATTTCATCTTTATATGGTTTAAAACCATAAGATTTTAAATCAAATTTTTTTTTATTAATCATATTTTACTCCTAATTAAGTTTTTAATTATTGCCAGGGTTAGTTCTAATAATTTCAAATGACAGAGTTTTATATTTGATGGTATAATCTTAATGTATGATTGGGTATTTACGATTTGGCGTTTTGAAAATTTTGGAGATTGAAGTGCTAAAAAATAAATTCCTAAAAAACACAGAATATGAATGAAATAGTATTGAAAATACATCAAAGCTCCTCGAAACGCATGAAATAACATTATAATAATGTGTTGAAATTTAAGATTTGTCAACTTTTTTTTAGTTTTAAATTAGTTTTAGGTTGCAATTAATATTTATATGTACTATTTTTACAGCAGATGGTGTTAAGGGAAGAATTAACAGAAACTGAAAAGATAGTTATTGAAAACTTAAAGAGAATTCTTAAAGTAAACAAGATGTCACAAAAGCAACTGGCAAGAGCACTTGCTATGTCAGAAGCTTCAGTAAATCAACTTTTTACTGGAAGAATGAGATTTAAAGTAAAACATCTAGATAAAATTTCAAACCTGTTCTCAATTAGTCCTAATAAATTTCTTATAAAAGATATGAAAGAAAATGAGATTGGTAAACAGATCAAAAAGGTATTAATTGATATAGATGAAATAATTAAAAATGAAAATATTTTTAGTGAAGAAGATGAAACAAGAACTACTGCAGTAAAACTATTGAAGGAAAGCCCAGATATTGTTAGAAGAGGTAAATTAAGAGAATATATTACTAGAGTAAAGGATGAGAAATTTTTAAGGTATTTTTGTAACAGAGAGAAATTAAAACCTAAAGTTACTAAAATAATTATTTATTATGATTTAGGTTCAAGTAAATCTAGTGGGCTAGGGAAAATAATTCAAAAATATAGTAAGCAAGATTTTAATTTGAATAATTATAGTAAAAAAAAAATAATAGTTGAAT
>CAYOTE010000006.1:0-22287 GCA_964406785.1 uncultured Clostridia bacterium | reverse complement strand
GGAACCGGAACCATAAATTTTGAATGGTCTGATGGTCAGAAAGGAGGAGCCATTTTACATATCACCAAATCTGAGAATGTTGTTTCTCTTGAAGGAATTTTTTGTAAAGTGTGCAAAAATATGACCACAAATATAAGTATATTATGAAGCAATCAGAATATTAATATAATATTGAATAATACATACAACTGAGATTACTATTTGATACATATTGTTAATGGAAACAGGAAATAAAGTCGGAATAATATGAAGGGCTGCTTGAATGAAGATAATTATTGGGGTGTGGTTGTATAAAAAAATTTAATTTTTACTAACTTAAAAAAATAGTAAGGGTCGCTTTGACAAACGACAATTATAATTCCGGTTTAGCGAGCTCCGTAAAAAATATCATGGATATATCTTTAATAAAAGTTTTGTGGGAATGTGCGAATATCGTCACAGAAAAACGCTAAAAGAATTGCGAAGGGTTATGTGTGTCACTATGGTAGATCGTTCTTTAGAGGCAAGGTTTTGAACCTTTTCAGGTATCTTAATTCTAATTGGATCTAGTATGGCTTCAGAAAATTGTTTTATATGCAATTTCACTTAAAATTTAAATATATTTTATCCATTGATTGTAATGATGTTAGATGGTTATATAGGTTTCAAATTGTATATTTAGGATATGTTAAATGAGTGATAGTGAGTAATATTAAAAATTAAGGATATAGTTGAAATATGAGCAATATTATATTATAATTAAATAGTAGATAAGAAAATATGTTTAAGAGAAAAAGTGATGCTAGTAATAAGGGTGTGAGTACGTTGTTGAAAGTAAAGGAATTATCCCAACGTCTGAGCGTACCTGAGGGAACTCTTAGACGGTGGGTATTAAACAAAGAAATACCTTATATAAAAGTAGGGCCTGGTAAACGAGGAGCAATTAGATTCGATGAGGCGGAGGTCAGAAAATATATTGCAAGTAGATCTAATCTTCCAAAAAAGAAAGGAGTAAAAACAGAGATGCAATTAGAGGAAGTTGAAGTCACAACAGTTGAAGAACTTATGAAGAGCTGGGATGAGGAAGAAAACTATATGGAGAAGATGTTGAATAACTATAGACTCTATAAACCTGGTAAAGGGGAAATCTATGCAGTTGACTTTAATATAAAAGCTGGAGGTAAACGAATTCGTAAAACTCTTAAAACGAATGATAAGGAGCTTGCAGATAAGAGAGCGAAGGAATTGATTCGACTCTGGTTTAAACAAAATGCTTGAAAATGAAGTTTTCACTATAGGTTTAGAAGCAAATGGCAAGCATGCACAGAAGTTTGGATTTTCAGTCAAAACTTTGCTCTGTTTACCTATTCTTTACCAAGAATTTTACTCTAACAAACATAAAAAATAGATATTTAAAAACTTTGGAGACTGAAAATGATTACTAAAATTGATAAATATAATAAGGATGGTAATAAAGGATTACTTTGTCCTCAAAATAGGATAAATCTAAAGCATCTCGAAGTAAATGAAATTGAAAAGAGAAGCCACTTGTCCGAGAAAACGGAAGCATTTCAAACTCTATTGAATCAGGATCCGTCTAAGTTAATAGCTGCAGAGAAAACCCGTCTAGTGATTCTTCTAAGAGCACAGGGTTATACTATTTCAGAGATTTGCAAGAAGGTAAAATGGTCTAAGCCAACTGTGATCAAAGAAATCAGGAAATTTGCAGTAGATATCTCAAGATTTAAAAAAGATGAATTAGAAGATTTACTTAAGGCTTATTCTTTGACCTTAAAAAAACGTATCCATACATTTGGTATCATCATGGGTACGCTCCTCGCTGAACTACAAACAAGAGATCTAAAGGATGTACCCCCAGACAGATTAATTGATCTCATTCTGAAATGTCAAAAAGTTATCTCAAATGATATATTGTCAAAAATACCTGAAGGATTGGAAAAGGAAGATTACTTAAGACAATCTGATATGTTTTAGTCCTTAAAAAAGCTGAAAAAAACAGGTTCTACTGGTACTTCTAGTCAATGAAGTATAGGATACTCTTATTGTATAAATTAGCAAAGAATTTTAACTCTATGATATCAATTCTTCTTTCTCCGGTTTCTACCTTTGAAATAAATGATTGGTTGGTCTTTAATATTTTTGCAACTTCGACTTGAGTATATCCAGCTTCAGTACGAGCTATTTTTAATCTATTTATAACTTTTTTATACTCTTCTTGGAAGATTGACTTATCCATATTAAAAATGATATATTCTGATATGGAATATCCCAAAATAGGATATTTGTTAAATTAACTGCTTGAAAAATGTATTTTTGATAGGAGGAAAGAATGGATGAAGGTGGAATAATTTTGTTATGGATTGTTTTAGCAATTGCTGTAGGAATAATAGCATCACAACGAGGACAAAATGGTGGCGGATGGTTTGTGCTTGCAATATTGATAACCCCACTTATTGCAGGAATAATTTTATTTCTCCTTCCAGATAAACATGTGGAACTTGATGTAGACTCGATTAGGGGAGGAACCGCAAGTAAAGGTAATGAAAATATTGAAAATCGCTATTCATATAAATCAAGAAATCATAATGGAAAAAAAATATTTTTAATAACTGGAACAATATTAGTTGTACTCGTTATAATTATGTTGTTTTCTTTTTTTCATAAGAACAATACAGAAAAAAACAAAAAAACAGTATTTGAAAAAATAAATATTGGAACAATTTATTTTAATAATGGGAAATTAAAGAAAGCAAAAAATGAATTTGATGTTGCGTTGCAGATTTCAAAAAAATGGGGATTTGTATCTTATGAGAGAGAATCTTCTGATAATCTTGAAAAAATACATAATTTGTTAAGAAATTCTGAATCACAAACTTTTTTTTCATCAGAATTAGATGATGCTATTAAAAATTTTGATCGAAAGAAAATAGGTAGGATTACTAATATACTTGGGGAGATGTGCAATAAGAAAGGAAATTACGTTGAAGCAATAAAATATTATAAACAAGCTTTGCAAGTTTCAGATAAAATGGATATTGAAAATTTTAAAATTGATACCTTGAATAAAATAGCTGATATCTATAAAAAAATAAAAGAATACTCTGCCTCTGTTAAGTACTACGATCAAATGCTTCGGATTATAAGGAGAACAAAAAACTCTGAATTGCTGATTAATTCATTAAAGATGGTAAGTAATTCTTTTAAAGAAATGAATTTACTTTCTAAATCAAACAAATGTTTAGAAGAAGTTGAACATGTTGCTCAAAATCAGATTAAAGAAAAAATAGAGAAAGAAAGATTAAAAAAAGAGAAAGAAAGATTAAAAAAGAAGTGGGCTTATCAAGAACAAATTCGAAGAAAAACTAAAAAGGTGATATCTCTGAATGTCCAAGGATGGCTTTTTTATGATTTGAAAAGATATAGTGATGCTGTTAAAAGTTTGAAAACTGCTTTTTATTTAGCTTTAAGTATTAACAGAATTGATTTGGTTAAACAAATACTACAAAATTTGATAAAAATGTTGAACGATTTAGGTAGATATTCAGAAGCGAATATATATGCTAGAGAATTAATGTCCATAGAAAATCGTTATTAAAAATTACTTTAATGTAACTTTGAAATATCACAATGAGAAAGTAACAGAAATAAGAACATTGAATTTCATATTTTTTTTATAATAGGTATTTTCTCTAAAGAAGGGCGTTAGCCCTCCTCTTTATCCTTACGATCTTCATTATCTGATCTGAGGATTGTTCTCAGCACGTCTAAGATAATTTGGATGTATTGCGGATTGTGGATCAGAATTTGTAAGATACGTTTTAGCCCTTGCATGATGACCCCAGTTAAAATGGTTCCGGATCTTTAGTTTCGTCTACTTTGACCGGTTTATGTGTAGTTTCCGCTTCAACATTAAGATACTTTACATTCAGATATTTTTTCCCATTTCCATTGGTGTTATAACTCACTCCGATTCTTAATATTATCTTTTTCTTACTCATGGTCTGAAAGTGTTCCAGTACAGAATCAAAATCCATATCGTAGGCATTGGGGATTATCTTTTTGATTTCAGATCTCCATACCAGAATAACTTTTTTGTTAGTAAAATACTGGTTGATTGTAAACTTGCGATTTATGTATGAACCGGAATTTATTTGAAATCGGATTGATAAACATTCATGGAGATTATCTTTTGCCTCAAAGAACTTGAGACTGTCAATAACAACACTGTAGTCACCTTCCGGAAGCTCTTCTTTGGAAAGTATCTTGATCTGATTTTTTCGAGCCTCAGCCCAAGTTTCACGTATCATGATGCTCTCCTAATCTCAATCGAATCTTTTTTCAAGTCTGAATAGAATTCAGGTCTTTCATCGGTCCTTATCACATAATTCTTTTTCAGAAGTGCTATGATTCTGCTGCCTGTGATCTGATTCTCTTTTGGTATGAATGAGAGTACTCTGAGATCCTGTTCAGATGTATATAGTCGCCCAATGGCATCAACTAAGTTAAGGACTATCAGTTGAGCTTTTCTTTCGATGTTTGCAAGGAAATGGGTCCTTTCAACTCCTCTGATATTTCTCAATTCTGTAAGCTCATGAGAAAGCAGGATCATGTTACCAAGAGATAGGAATTTCTTAAGTTTATTTTCAAAAACATTTAATGCTCTTCTCCATTCTCCATAAGATAGTTCAGATATATTCTGTGCAGATGTGCCATTCTCCAGATTGAATTTTTCTGTAATATGATTACATAAATATTCCCAGAGATCTTCGATATGACCCAATACAATTGTGTTGAACTTGTACTTGCCATTAACAATATCATTGCCAACGCTAAGAAAGTCTAACCAGTTAGATATACTTACATTTATACAGTTCAATTTGCTTACATCATCCTTAAGATTAAGATACAAGATCGATCCGGTTGCTTGAGAAGCAATTTCTGTTAATCCAATCTTAGGAATCCCGTAGATCATCAGACTGTAATGATCTTCGATTGTTTGTGATTTTATCTTTTTCATTTTATAAACCTCCATGGTTACTTAGATTTTTAAAAACTCTCCTTACCGTTGCACTTCCTTTATATCCGGGGAGATCCTTCTTTAAATGTTTTTGATCCCACGATCTCTTCTTAAACAGACCTGATCCCTGTATAACTATTTCAGGGTCCTCTGCAGAGCACAAATCATAGAAATCACACTTTCGGAAATAATTAAAACAAGAGTTGCGGTTCTTTATGAAAATATCATCTTTCCTGGCACTCCTGATTTGCCTTTGTAATTGCCATAGATTATTAAGAGCATCATCATATCTTTTCTTATCAATCTTTATCAATTTTCTCTTGTAAAGGTCATTATTAGCCATTGTTATCCGAAGTCTTTCAAAAAACTCATTTTCTGTCTCTGATTTCTTCTGCTTTATCGAAGGTTTCTGGATTACATTAAAGAGTATCCCTTTTACTTTTTCTCCGGTTTCATTCTCGATATACTTTGCATACAATATAGCTTGATCTTCAATAATAAGTTGGTTCCAGATGTTATGGTTTGCAACAGAAGAAGTTTTGCTTTCAACTACTACAAGCGATCCTGCATTTATACTTTCCATATCGTATTTTAGTCTTATAAGCATGTCTATACGACCATTAAAAGAGAAAATGCGTGATGACCTTCTACTCTTAGGATTAATTATCGGACCATAAACTACTTTTTCTACTTTTACTATCTCAAAACGGTTAAAGTCGTCAGAATAGATAAATTGATAATTATCAATTATGCCTTCCAATATGGCACTTGATCTGCTTGAAAGTGAATTCCCGGAAATTGAAGAATAGGGTTCGTTTCTGTAGAAAGATTCAAGATAGTTATGAACCTCAGACCCTAAGAGCAGAGCTTCCGCTTTTTCTACCGGTTCGATATTTTTTAAATATCTCCAGTAATACTTCATGGGACAAGTCTTAAATGTTTTTAAAGCAGAGTAAGATAATGTGAGTTTTTTATTATCCATTGTTCCCTCCATATAGAAATCTTCTGCTAAGATCTCTTGATACGCTTATTCTCCTCTCTTTTACGACCACATTCTGAGCGATTTTAAGGACCAGATTGTAAAGCTGCCAGTGGTTGTTGACATTCTCCATATACCTAAGTGCCATTGCCTCATCTATCCTATGTGAACCATCTATCTTCTTTATAGTTTTTGGATCAGTCCTTTCCGAAAGTATTCTTGAGATCATCGCTTTAACTTGTGAAATATCTTGCAGGTTATAAAATTTTTCTTCATCTTCAACAAGTACTTTAACTGCTGAGAACTTATAGATCCCGGCAATGATTGGAAATAATTGTCGGTATGGCATATTTGCAAAATAGTTGTATGGAACTCTCTTGATATCTGTACGCTGTTTTGACATAACGATTACTCTTCTGATCTCCCTGAATGCTTCCTTGTTTAAAGCTTCCCTGATAAATGAATAGATCTGTCTGGTCAAATTGTTGTTCGACCTAAAATGCCTTGTCTTAAATCTCATGACTTTATCCGAATAGGGGATAACGACCATATTGGAACAGATCATCCTGAACAATCCGAAAAGTATTTCAATCTGTGAACTTCCGTCATAGCTGTTCTTAACGACAAGTTTTGGTTTAAGTTTTCCTCCGTCTGAACTATCGGAACCAAAATCTTCGTTTGTTTTAACATCGTAGACAAGATTGAATTTCTTGTTCTTTGAATTTCCTGAAAGAGATGAGTTTAGGGAAAGGTCAAAATCATCGAACTTACTTATAATGTTGTGTAGTTTCAGGTTGGGAACAACCATATAGTTAGGTCCCACTACCGAGATAGGATATACTCCTTCCGGTTCTTCCCTGTAGAGTGTCCTCCAGCCTGTGTTAATCCCTTTTACTTTAACTGGTTTTGATAAAGGATCAAAAAACAGATGATCTTTTTCCGTATCTTTCCATACAAGATTTTGTGATAAGTTTAAATCAATCATTTGTTTCCTCCTTGATCATTGATGACAGGAAAATATAACCTCTTACCTGTTCCTTTCCGTTGGTCTCGATCCTGTATAAAACAGAATTCGAATCTGAGAAAAAAGCGATGAAAAAGTCTGTTACATTCTCCAGTAATGTCTTGACTTTCTCCTTGTTGATCTGCCTTGTGATAATGTGCAGATCTGCATCGTACAGATAGCTGACTCGGATCTTCTTGCCATTTTTCAAGTATGATGTCTGGAAAGAATGTTCTTCACACTTGAAAATTTCTGCATCTGAGGTCTTTTCTTTATTCAGCCCCTTACCACATGTTGTTAGGTCACTCTTGATCAGATCTACAGCATTAAAGATCTTCTCAAGCATTGGTTGCCTGTTACGATACTGCTTTGATTTGGGTGCAGTTCTCCCATTGTTTAAAGTATTCATTTAAACCTCCTTTTGGTTTGTTGGATTAATTTGAGAGATAAACTTCCTCATAGTTTTATACCAGAAAAAAGGAGGATATAAAATTAGATAATACTGGAACGACTCATCAATTTATAATATCTTGTAAAATTTAACATTTCTTACTATAATTAATTTTTGATTCTTTTACTTTATAATTATTATTGCCTACATATAGGTGATTATTTGTATAGATTGTATGCGACCTCCGTGTTAGTGAACTTTGCCGACCAAGTTGTTTTCAATTTGAAAATAGTATTGGAGGTGGAATTGATTTTTAACACAATGTTTAGTTTTTGCTTATTGGCGGGGACAACGCTTCTGGGTTGGTCTGGTAGACTTGTTCCTAATATTAAGAGAGGATGATATGTTTTAACTTATAATGACTGTTGACATATAGGAGTAAGCGTAAGGAGGGTTCGATTCCCTCCTCTTCCCGCTAAATAAAAAAATCATGAAATATTCTATGTATTCTTTAAAAATGAAAACATAATCAAAAGTTAATATGAATATATAGTAATATAAAATTTCAATTGTTATTTTTTTATTTTTGTGCTTTCTGTTGCTTTTGGTTTTTGTGCACCAGGTTTAATTTTAGGTTTTGGCGGAGATGGTGCCTTCCGAATACCTCCTTTTTTAGAAAATCCCTCCTGAATGTGATAGACTTTTTTTTTCTCACTCATATCTTACTCCTTTTTTCTATTTTTTTCTGGACTGATTAATTCAATACTAAGTTCATATTCTTTTCTACATAAATATAATGCTTCTACACTATATAAATGATCTGATTGAGCATTATAAACATCTACATTTCCTAAAATTAATTCTCTTATTTCTCCAGATTCAGAATAATTTAATACCGATCCATAATATACTAAATCAACCATATGATCTCTAACATTTACCCAGAATATATTATCAGATCCAAGCATATAGGACCATACATCTTCTTCACCATAATGATTTGTAACCTTTATATATTGAAAGAACCGATATAGAACTTTTTTATTTGATATAAATGCCATCAAAAGGCCCAATATAGATGCTAGTATCAGGCTTAATAGGATTTCTAAATAGTTAATTTTAATGTTTGTATCTAAAAAAGCCTCTAAGATAGAAGATGTCCTCGTGATAGTAAGAAACAATAAAATTTTATTGAGAATAAAATAAGTAAAAAATGAAAAAAGTACAATATTCAACAAATCTTCATATTCACTAATATGTTTTTTCGATTTCCCAGAGCTTCTAAGGTATCGAAATGTTTTTAGGCCTGCGAATCCTGGTAGCACCAATATTACAATTCGAATTAAAAATGAATCTAGATTCATTAAATCCCCCTAATATTTTGAAAGTAAATTTGTAAAATTTATCAAAAAGAATAATAAAACAAAACAAATCTGAAAAAATTTTGTCAAAACAAAATTATATGGAAATAGTCTAATCTTCATCAAGTAATCCACTTCTGTATTCAGTAAAAATTGAAGGATATTTCTTGTTCAAAAAACTAGCTGGTCCTGGTTTAGAAAATATCTTTGCCAATAAAAAAGAATCAATTGCATTTAGTGTTACACCAGGTATTAATCCTGCAAACCCAACAATAGTTGATAAAAGAAATTTGAAAGGAACAAACATTGGATTTGAATATATAAAACTAGATTTTGCTTTAAAACTTTCAAACTCTTCAACAATTTCTAAATCATCTTTTCCCTTTATCTCATTTAGCCAATATTTAAATGATTTTAATTCTTCACTTTCCCTTAACTTCATAAATTTTCCAATATCAATTCTTGTAAATTCAGTCATTTTTGGAAATCTTTTTAGAGTAAAAACCCGATCAATTTGATCATTGTATGTACTGTCTTTACATAGTGATATTAAGCTTTTATATTTTTCTTTAAATAGAAACAAGTCATCATCATTAAAGTAAGTTAATCCTTCTAATTTATTCATTTCTTCTAACTTTCTATATCCTCCAACTATATCCAAAATTGCTCTTTGAAGAATATCATAAAGTTCTTCAGTTTCAATTTGTAAAAATTTTTCTAAATTTGTTTGAACTTCAAATATATTTATAGCAATTTGGTGAATTGTTAGTATCAAATCATATGGAGCTAAATCTTTTGAGAATTTTGTTTTAACTCGTTCAATTAAGGTTTTTTTTATTATTTCTGAATTTGACTCTAATTCATTTACAAAACTGTCTGTTTGATCGTGTCCAAAATTTTTTGGTACTTTCATTAGAGAGTCAAGTATTATATTTTTTAACTTTTTTTTTCTATTAATTCCTATATTTTCAATAGTCATAATATTTTTTTGAAAATGATTACTAATAGAATCCTCTCTTTTTGACATCATTTCTGAAACTAATACAAACTTAAAAGGTCCGATTATACTTATATCAGTTAATTTTTTCTTATAAATTTTTTCCTTATTTGCTCTCTGACCTATAGCATTTGCAAATTCAAATATTTTTATTATATTTGAATCAAATAAAATCTTTACGCCTTCGTATCCAAATAGATCTATAATATATTTAAACTCTCTAAAACTCATTGTTTTTAAAATAACTTTATCAAATAATAAAATGTTTTTTGTAAATGAATCATAATCAAAATTCATCGCCCCGTTTTCATGAAAAACCCAACTACCTGTTATAATATTATTTTTTATTGACAATAATCCTCCACATTTAATTATACCACTCTTAAAATTAACTTTCTCCTTTTATTTTTCTAATGGAGATGAAGGATTGAAATCAAAATTGATATTCAGTAAGCCTGTCCAAACTGCTCCCCTTTTTGAGTTTTCTATAGATACCCCCTGTGATTTGATTGTTGATATTCGAGGTAGGCTTGTCTCGGTAGTTTTTATACTAGTAAACTGGTGAGATTCACTTGAGAAAGAGAAGTGAATACTTGCAACATTTTGTTTAATTTCATATTATTAATTTTGAGAGATTATTTAATCATATTAAGGAAAGCAGAAGAGGAATTGCAAAAATTATTTCATTATTTTTATGTTCTTAAAAAAGAAAACCAATTAATTAGGATAGAGGATAAATATGGCAGTTAAAAAATCTGAGTTATACAGTTCATTATGGGCAAGTTGCGATGAATTAAGAGGTAGTATGGATGCAAGTCAATATAAGGATTATGTCTTGGTACTACTTTTCATGAAATATATTTCAGACAAAGGTGGTGAACTTGTTGAGATCCCTGAAGGAGCCAGTTTTTACGATATGGTAAAACTGAAGAGAAAAAAAGATATCGGAGATAAAATTAACAAAATAATCGGGGAATTAGCAGCTGCAAATGATCTTACCGGAGTAATAACTGTAGCCGACTTTAATGATGAGGAGAAACTTGGGAAAGGGAAAGATAAAGTTGACCGCTTGAGTAATTTAATTGAGATTTTTGAGAGACCTGGACTTGATTTCAGTAAGAACAGAGCGGAAGGTGATGATCTTCTTGGAGATGCTTATGAATATCTGATGCGTCATTTTGCTACTGAAAGCGGAAAGAGCAAAGGACAGTTTTACACTCCAGCTGAAGTTTCAAGAATTATGGCTAAAGTTATAGGTATAGATAAGTCAAAGATTCAATCTGACACTCTTTATGATCCCACCTGTGGTTCAGGATCTCTTTTATTGAAAGCAGCTAACGAAGCACCGTATGGAATCACTATTTACGGTCAGGAATACGACAATGCTACACGTGCTCTAGCCGTAATGAATATGTGGCTTCATGGGAACCTTGCCTCTGAGATCATTCTTGGTAACACGCTCTCTTCTCCTCATTTTACAGATGAATCAACAGTATCATTAAAACGGTTTGATTTTGCTGTTTCCAATCCGCCATTCAGTTATAAAACCTGGATGAACGGTTGGGATCCAAAGAATGATATTTACAAAAGGTTTGAAGGTTATAATGATATCCCGCCTAAAAAAAACGGAGATTATGCATTTCTTCTCCACTTAATAAAGTCTCTTAAATCGACAGGAAAAGGGTGTATTGTAATGCCTTTGGGTGTTTTGTTTCGTGGGAACGCCGAAGCTGAGATTCGTAAGAAGATCATTCAGAAAGGTTATATTAAAGGTATTATCGGTTTACCTCCCAATCTGTTTTACGGGACAGGTATTGCTGCATGTTTAATTGTTTTTGACAAAGAAGATGCCAATCATCGTAAAGGCATTTTTATAATTGATGCAAGCAAAGGCTTTATAAAAGACGGAAATAAAAATCGATTGCGAGAGCAGGATATCCGAAAAATCGTAGATGTATTTACACAGCAATTGGAAATTCCGAAATACAGCCGAATGGTTCCGCTTTTGGAAATCAGAGACCCGAAAAACAATTACAATCTAAACATACCAAGATATATTGATTCGCAGGAAGAAGAGGATATCCAAAATATCGAAGCCCATTTAAAAGGCGGAATACCCGATAAAGATATTGAGGATTTAAATAAATACTGGAAAGTTTATCCAAGTTTAAAAAGCAGTTTGTTTAAAACAAATGAAAGAGACATGTTTTGGGATTTGAATGTTGAGAAAGATGAAATAAAATCAACTATTTTTGAACATCCCGAATTTATTGTTTTTTCAGAAGAGATGGATAATGTTTTTGCTAAATGGCAAACAAAAAACACTGTTTATCTAAAAGCATTAGAAAAAGCTTGCCTTCCCAAAACAGTGATTAATAATATTTCGGAAGATTTGCTCACAACTTATGAAGTCAAAGATTTAATAGACAAATACGACATCTATCAGCACTTAATGGACTATTGGGCGGAAACTATGCAAGATGATTTGTATGAACTTTCTGCCGATGGTTGGAAAGCCGGAAATGTGGTTACTCGCAGGATAAAAAAAGCTAGCAAAAAAGAGGCAAAAGATAAAGAAATTGCTGGTATTGAAGGACTGAAAGGACAACTGATTCCACCAAGTTTGATAATTCAAGAGTATTTTGAGCCAGAACAAACTGCCATTGATAAACTGCAAAACGATTTGGATAGCGTAACTGCAGAAATGGAAGAAATGCGAGAAGAAAATAGTGGAGATGAGGGTTTACTTACCGAAGCAATGAATGATAAAGGCAATATTTCAAAAGCTACTCTTAAGAAACGATTGAAAGAAATTGGCAAGCGAAATAATGAAAATGTCGAAGAATTTGATATGCTAAAATCCTATGAAAAATTAATGGAAGAAGAAACCAATCTAAAAACCGACATTAAAAAATCTTTGGCAAAACTGGAAATAAAAGTAATTAACCAATATTCAAAATTAAGTATGGAAGAAATTAAAACATTGGTAGTAGATAAAAAATGGATGGCGAGCATAAAAACCAAAATAAAAACAGAAATGGACTCCATTAGCCACAGACTGACTGAACGTATAAAAGAGTTGGCTGAACGCTACGAAACACCTTTGCCAAAATTAACCAAAAATGTAGCAGAACTGACAACCAAAGTGGAAGAACACCTTAAAAAAATGGGTTACGAATGGTAGAAGGCATAAAAATACCAAAAGGTTACAAACAAACTGATGTTGGAGTAATTCCCGAGGATTGGATTGTTAAAAAAATTGAAGATTTTACTTATGCAACCGCTGGCGGAACTCCATCAACTTCAATTAACGAATATTGGGGTGGTAACATTCTATGGATGAGTTCAGGCGAATTAAATTATAAGCGTATTTATGATGTACAAGGGAGAATCACAGAATTGGGCTTAGACAATAGTGCAACAAAATATATTCCTTCCAATTCAGTTTTAATTGGTCTTGCAGGACAAGGGAAAACAAGGGGAACAGTTGCAATTAATTATGTGGAATTATGTACAAATCAGTCAATTGCTGCAATCCTTCCTAATCAAGAAGTTGATTCTGAATATTTATTTCAGAATTTAGAGCATAGATATTTAGAGTTAAGGAATCTTTCGTCAGGTGATGGTGGCAGAGGTGGTTTAAACTTAAAACTAATTTATAGACTCAAAATCCCCCTTCCCCCGACCAAAGCCGAGCAAACTGCAATTGCCAAAGCTCTAATTGATATGGATGCTCTTATTGGAGCCACCGAAAAACTTATTGCCAAAAAACGAAGCATCAAACAAGGAGCAATGCAGGAGTTGCTAAAACCCAAAGAGGGGTGGGAAGTGAAGACAATGGATGAAATTGGAAAAACTTATGGAGGATTATCAGGAAAAGCTAAAAAGGATTTTGAGAATGGCACAAAACCTTATATTCCATTTATGAATGTGATGAGTAATCCAATAATTGATACATCTTATTTTGATTATGTAGTGATTGATTCATCTGAAAGTCAAAATAAAGTTCAAAAAGGTGACTTATTTTTCAATACATCGTCTGAAACACCCGAAGAAGTAGGTATGTGTTCAGTGTTACTTGATAATATAAAGAATTTATATCTAAACAGTTTTTGTTTTGGCTTCAGATTTTATAAAGAAATAAAGGATAATGGGCTATATTTATCATACTGTTTTAGAAGTAATTATGGTAGAGAAAAGATGTTATTATTGGCACAAGGAGCAACTCGCTATAATCTTTCTAAAATCAACTTTCTAAAACTTGAAATAGAATTGCCAAAACCTGAAGAACAAACCCGTATCGCTCAAATTTTATCCCATATGGACAGTGAAATAGAAAAATTAGAAACCCAATTATCCAAATACAAAATGCTAAAAACGGGTATGATGCAAAATTTGTTGACAGGGAGGATAAGGTTGGTATGAGTGATATAGGGAAGAAAGAAAGAGAAACACAGAACAGGATAATTAAACTGTTCAGAGAAGAACTTGGGTTCAGATATCTTGGCAACTGGGAAAATAGAGAAGATAACAGCAATATTGAAGATGAAATATTAACCTCATGGCTTACAAAAAAGGGATACAGTCAAAATCTTAAAGGCAAGGCTATTGTAAAATTTTCCAACGTGGCATCAGATCAGGGAAAATCTCTTTATGATGTGAATAAGGAAGTATATTCAATGTTGAGGTATGGAGTTAATGTCCAACCTGAGATCGGACAAAATAGAAAAACTGTTCAGCTGATCAATTGGGATAACCCTCTTGAGAATGATTTTGCCATTGCAGAAGAAGTAACTATAGACAGTCGTCATTATAAAAAAAGACCGGATATAGTGATATATGTTAACGGAATTGCCCTTGGAGTGATTGAACTAAAAAGAAGTACAGTATCAATTTCCGAAGGGATTCGCCAAAATCTGGATAATCAGAAGCATATCTTTATTAAACCTTTTTTTTCAACCATACAGTTTGTCATTTCCGGAAATGATATTGAAGGCATTGCTTACGGAACTATTGAGACAAAAGAGAGGTATTTTTTGAAGTGGAAAGAGGTAAGTAAAGAACAAAATAAAAACGATTCATATCTTTTAAATCTTACAAAACCTATCAGGAAAAGAGCTGCAAAATATAGTTACCCATTAGATAAAAATATTGTGGAATTGTTCAACAAGGAGCGCTTTATAGAGTTAATACATAATTTTATTGTCTTTGACCGGGGTATAAAAAAAATATGTAGGCATAACCAATATTTTGGAGTTAAAGCGGCACAAGATTATATTAAAAGAAAAGAGGGCGGAATTGTCTGGCATACACAGGGGAGTGGAAAAAGTCTGACAATGGTGTGGTTGACCAAATGGATAAGGGAATATAATCCGAACGGAAGAGTGTTAATAATTACCGATCGTGAAGAGCTGGATAACCAGATAGAAAAGATTTTTAACGGTGTTTCAGAGAAAATCTATCGGACAAAAAGCGGAAAAGATCTTTTAAATAGACTCAATGACAATTCACCTTGGTTAATGTGTTCCCTTATTCATAAGTTCGGAGGGAAAGAAGAAGGTGATGTGGATGAATATTTAAACGAATTAAAAAGAAGTGTTCCTGCTGACTTTAAAGCAAAGGGTGACATATATGTATTTGTTGATGAATGTCACCGGACTCAATCGGGAAAACTACACAAATCTATGAAACACTTTTTACCCGAGGCTTTATTTATCGGTTTTACAGGAACTCCTCTTCTAAAATCAGATAAAAAAACCAGTATGGAGGTTTTTGGTAAATATATACATACATATAAATTTGATGAAGCGGTGAAAGATAAAGTTATTTTAGACTTAAGATATGAAGCAAGAAACATTGAACAGAAAATCACTTCCTTTGAAAAAATAGATGAGTGGTTTGATTTGAAAACCAGAGGACTTACAGAATTTGCAAAAACACAACTTAAACAAAAATGGGGTACTATAAAAAAAGTATTCAGTTCCAGATCAAGGCTTGAAAAAATTGTTTTAGATATCATGGTTGATATGGCAAAAAAAGAGCGTTTGCAAAATGGCAGAGGCAATGCCATACTTGTTTCTGATAGTATTTTTAATGCCTGCCGCTATTTCGAACTGTTTCAAAATGCAGGATTAAAAAGAATTGCTATCGTTACATCGTTTGTTCCAACCCATGCAGATATAAGGGGAGAGGAATCAGGTGAGGGATATACAGAAAAACTACAGCGTTTTGAAATTTACCGAAAAATGTTAGCTGATTATTTCAATGAGAGTCCCGATAAAGCTATTCATAAAGTGAGACAATTTGAGCAGGAAGTAAAAAAGAAGTTTATTGAGGAACCTGCTCAGATGAAATTACTTATTGTTGTGAATAAACTTCTTGTTGGCTTTGATGCTCCACCTGCAACTTATCTATACATCGATAAGAAAATGCGTGACCATGGACTGTTCCAGGCGGTATGCAGGGTAAACAGGTTAGATACAGATGATAAAGACTACGGTTATATTATTGATTATATGGATCTATTTAACACTCTTAAAGATGCTTTTACAGATTATACTTCCGGAGCATTTGATGCATATGAAAAATCGGATGTTGAAGGTCTGCTAAAAGATCGTCTGAAAAAAGGAAAAGAAGAGTTAGACGAAGCTTTGGATACTATTAAAGAATTATGTGAACCTGTTGAAATTCCAAAAGACACTTTGGCTTACATCCGATATTTTTGTGGTAATAGTAGTGAGAATCCCGAGGAACTAAAGAACACGGAACAGAGGAGAATAGCATTATACAAACTTACTGTTGCACTTATTCGTGTATATGCCAATATCGCGGATGAAATGAGAGAGGCGGGTTATGACAATGAAGAGATCTGTAAGATTAAAAATGATATCAAACATTTTGAAAATCTGCGTAAAGAGGTCCAACTGGCAAGTGGAGATTATGTTGATTTGAAACAGTATGAACCTGCAATGCGATATTTGATTGACAGTTATATAGGAGCTGAGGAAAGCCGCATGCTTGCCAATTTTGATGATTTGAGTCTGGTTGAATTGCTAATTAAAAAAGGGGTCGATTTTGTAGATGATTTGCCTCCTAATATTAAAAATGATAAAGATGCAGTTGCGGAAACTATCGAAAATAATTTAAGGAAAGTGATAATTGAAGAAAGTCCGACTAATCCGATATATTACGAAAAAATGAGTGTGCTTTTGGATGAGTTGATTAAGCAGAGGAAAGAAGCTACTTTGGAATATGAAAAGTATCTTCAGGAGATTATTTTATTATCATCAAAGGTGAAAAAAACTGAAAATACAGAAGAATATCCCGAGTCTCTTGATTCGGATGCAAAAAGAGCATTATATGATAATCTTAATCGAAATGAAGTACTCTCGAATAAGTTAGACCATAAAATAATGACAACTAAAAAAGATGGTTGGAGAGACCATAAGATAAAACTCAAAGAGGTTAAAATTGCAGTTGGAAAAGTATTAAAGAAATTCGGAATTATTGATGAAAAAGAAGTGAATAGAATATTTGATCTTGTTAAGAATCAAAGAGATTACTGATGGAGCGAATAATTCTAAATAACATTTCAATTGAAGTTATAAGGAAAGATATAAAAAATATTCATCTTGCTGTTTACCCGCCAAATGGCAGAGTTCGTATTGCCGCTCCAATTGGAGTTAATGATGATACTATCCGCTTTTATGCAGTTTTAAAATTAGGTTGGATAAAAAGAAGAATTCGAAAATTTGAAGAGCAAGAGAGAATCTCACTCCGGGAATACAAAAGCAGAGAGAGTCATTACTTTCTTGGGAGACGATATTTACTAAATGTAATAAAAACTGATTCTTCACCTAAAGTAGTATTAAAAAATAAAACATTTATCGAGCTTCATATAAGACCTAACACTTCTACGATAAAAAGTCATAAAATTATGACGGAATGGTATAGAAAAGAACTTAAAGAAATAATTCCCGATCTTATAAAAAGATGGGAAAAAAAGACAAATATAAATGTAGATGATTGGAAGATTAAACATATGAAAACTAAGTGGGGTTCATGTAATATAGAAAAAAGAAGAATTTGGTTGAATCTTGAACTGGCAAAAAAACCTTTACATTGTATTGAATATATTATTGTCCATGAGATGGTCCATCTGCTTGTTCGAAGGCATAACGATAAATTCAAAGAATATATGAATAAATTTATGCCCAACTGGAAAAAATACAGAAAAGAACTAAACTACTTCCCATTATCACACGAGGATTGGAAGTATTGAAAATGCATGAAAATAAGATTATATTTTTATTAGGGGCAGGAGCAAGTATAGCTTCATCAAATAAGAAATTATTGAAACATTTAGGTATTCTTTCAATGAATAATTTTATTGAAATAATGATGAAAATGAGTGAAGATGATCCTTATAATTTAGAAAATGATCTTTCCGAAGATGGTTTTGATTTTAAGGAATGTGGAAGGATCTTTGATATAAATTTAAATCTAATTAGAAATATTAGGGGAATTAAATCTGAGAAGAATCTAAATAATATTTCAGATATTTATAATTATTATGAAAAAAATAATAGTCTTGATGAAAATATTATTTCTAAATTGATTTATCAAACTGTTTCGAAATATTTTCATTGTTTTGACAGGAAATATTACAAGAAATTGTTTAAATTTTGCAAAGATCATAAATCGAATGTCATATCATTAAATTGGGATTTCAATTTTGAAAGAGTTGTTTCTGAAAACATTGATGATATAAGACAGCTCTATGGAAATTCAGTAAAAGAACATTTTCTCAAATCAGAAAAAATCAATTCAAGGTATTTATTCAAAATATTAAAACCACACGGATCACTAAATTGGTACTTTCTTCATAATCATGCTAATGAAATTGTAATTGGAAATCTAAACAAAGAAGATTACTATTTATATATCTCAAAAAATAACAACCCAGATGAACAATTTGATGAAAAATATGCGTTACTTCCTCCAAGACCATGGATTGATGTTCAACTCCTTTCAGATAACGATTTAAATGAATATGACCCATATTTTATTCGAAAACTTGATCTAATTAAAAATATATATAACGAAGTAAGAGAAATGATTAAGGAAGCAAGTATATTGGTTGTTATTGGATATTCATTCCCAAAAGAGGATAATCATATTTTGGATTTATTTAAAAATAATAATTTAAGTAAATTATTTGTGCTAGATAAGGATAGAAATGTTTTTAATAAAATATGTGAGTATGATTGTTTTTCTAATTTAAAGGAAAAACAGTTTACTGAAGATGGATTTGAAGGGTTCACTTATTTAGAAGAAAAAATGAAAAATGAAAAAAGTTATTTTTGATTTATGTGCACTTATTGATTTGTTTGAAATGCATAAAAATAATAAAATTGAGATTAAAGAATTGAATTCTAAATTTGAAATTTATATAACTGCAGTCAATATTTTTGAAATATTAAAACATAAGAGCAAAGATAAAAGAAGTGAATTGTTAAAGTTTTGTAAAGCTTTAAATATAAGGGATTATTTTCCTGTAGATTATCCGAGTTTTTTGCTAATAGCAACATACAAAGATTATATTAATTCAAAGATTAAAGGAGAAATAGGGAATCCTAGATTAAAGTTTTTCATAGATAATCCTTCAAGTATTAGTGAGAGGGATATTATATCCTGTAGAAAAATATTGGATAAAAATGAGGAGTTTTTCAAACTTTCAAGTAAAGGTGCTAGAGAAGAAATTATTAAAGTAATTCCAAATTTTAAAGATAGAGATATGGATTTAAATGATTTCATAGATGAAATATTTACATCAGATGAAATTTTGTATTCATTCTTTGAATCAATAATTACTAAATTTAAATTACCATATATAAGAAAGAAAAATCATATATTTTTAAAAGAATTTGAACCCTGGAATTTATTCTTTCTTTCATTTTTTACAGGAGTTTATAACTTGGTATTTAAACGGTCCAAATACAGTATAAAAAAAAATCCAGGTTTTATTGATATTTCTCAGTCAATATATTTAATAGCTTGTGATGTTTTTATTACGAATGACAATGCTTTATATGAATTACTTAATTCGGTTATAAATTCAAAATATTGTAATACTACTGTTAAGATAAAGAGGCTTCCTGAATTTATCTATAACAAGGGTGACGCCCATTAGAAGTTAATTGTCAAGAGTGTAAACTTATTTCTTGCGATTTTTTTTTCAATATTTATAATTTTTATTATCTGGATTTTGTTGATCAAAATTATAAAATTTAATGTGATGATGTGTGCAAAAAGGTTGAGAAAGTAAAGTCCTTCATAGCTGTATGTTTAGTGAAGGTTCAGAATTCTTTAGTGGTACAGTCACCAAGTACTATCAAAAAGAGAAATGTTGGTTTGTTCTAATTTTAATCATTTAAACTATTTTGACAAAAATTTTGTTAAGGAATAATATTGAGTTTATTTAATTCAGGGGAAATTTAAATTTTGGAAAAAAAGCTAAAAGAGTTAATCGATCTTTTTGAACATAACAAAAAAACAGTATATTAAACGGGGAGAGTTTTAAAGATGGAAACCGAAAAAAATATGTTAATAAAACAGATTGATGATTTAGATAATCAAATCAATCATTTAGTTTTTAAATTATATGGATTGACTGGGGAAGAGATAAAGATTGTTGAGGATTTATAAAAAGAATAGGAGAGATTTTGGGGATTATAGACGGTGTGATTTCGGGATTAATTGTCTTATTGTTAGCAGCGATTTATAAAAAATATTTAGATCCAAAATCTAAATTAGTAAAAAGCGAAAACCTCTTAAATCGTAAAAAAAATATTAAAACTAAAAAAATTTCAAAAAAGATCGTAAATAAAAGAATAGATAATTCAGAAGGAATAGGCAAATTAAGAGAATTTGCTAAAGCAGTAACAAAATATAAAAATAAAAATATTCTTGATTATTTATTCAGGTTTGAGAATATTGAAAATTTTATTTTCGATGTTACTAAAAATGATATTACTTTTATCGATTTAACAGAAAAAACGGAAATAAAAAAATATATTAATGATCCTAACAACAAATTTACTTCAACGGCATATTGGGATCTGATTTATAGTTATAACAATACATATAAGGGACAAATTTATTTTGGGATTACTCGAGAAAATAGAGTTTTTATGAGTAAAGAGAGTTTAATGCTTCTTAATTCTTATTTAATAGGATTTAGAGAGGAAACAATGAATCAAAAAAATACATTAAATACTCAAATCAAGGAAGAGCTTAAATATGATGTTGTTCTATCCTTTGCAGGAGAGCAACGAAATTATGTGGAAGAAGTTTCTAAATATTTAGAAGAAAACAATATTAATTATTTTTATGATGAAAATAATAAAGCAGAACTTTGGGGGAAAAACTTAATTGAGGAATTTGATAGAATTTATTCAAAAGAATCTAAATACTGCCTCATGTTTATTTCCAAATCATACAAGGATAAAATGTGGCCTACTCTTGAACGAAGAGCTGCACTGGAAAGGAATTTGAAATCTAAAAAAGAATATATACTTCCAATTAGATTTGATGATACTGAAATTGATGGGTTACACACATCAATAGGTTATCTTGATGCAAGAAAGAAAAAACCAATTGAGATTGTAGAATCTTTTCTTGAAATAATAGGTCGTCATTACGATAAATCAAAAAAAAAGAAAGAATTTAAATTTCCACCTAAAATTATTAGGTTTGAAATTATTCCAAACAGTGTAAGAAGAGGGGGGAAAGCTGTATATTATTGGGAAGTAGAAAATATTGATCATAGTATTAAAGTTTATAACCAACATGAAAAAGGTGGGGATGGAGTACATTCATTTGGAAAAAATTATGAAGGATATTATACAGTCGATAATATTCAAGATTCAGTTAAATATACTTTGACTATTGCAAATAATATTGGAAAAGAATCAAAAACAATTGAATTAAAACTGGAAAATGCTGATGAATTGTATTTGAGTCATGAGAAAAAGGAAACTAAAAACTTAGAGTTAATTCAAACAATTGGAGGTCCGGGAACAGGAAATGGACAATTTCGTTTTGGTGGAGGGCATCATTCGAGTGGAGGACTTTTTATTAGAGATGGAATTTTATATGTGACGGATTGGATAAATAAAAGACTACAGATATTTAAAAAGAATCCTGATGGAAGATGGAATTATGAAAAATCATTTGAAGGATCAGAATCTTTTTATTCTTCTCTCTTTGTGAGCAAAACAAATGATATTTATATTCAATCTATAAAAAAAATATATAAGTATAGAAAAAGCAAAAAACCTCCAAAAGTAATTCATGTAGATATAGGAAATTCTGGAAGATTTATTCTATATAAAAATGAAAATATTTTTTTACAGATGGGATCAGATATCAATATAATAAAGAAATATAGCAACAATGGAGAACTTATCAGTGAATTCGGGGGATTTGGAAATTCCGATGGAAAATTTGATAACGAAGAATGGACAGCAGATTTAGTT
>CAYOTE010000005.1:0-28486 GCA_964406785.1 uncultured Clostridia bacterium | reverse complement strand
TCTAAGGTAAAGGTTGATAGATGGAGTGATAAAATAGTTCCGGTTTCGGGTGGAATTGCGATATTTTTGTCAATTATTCCAAGTTTAATTATAAAAAGTTTTGAGTATAACGTCTCGGGAAAATTGTTGATTGGGTTGATTGGCGGATTAGCAATGTTTGCTCTCGGTTTATTTGATGATATTTATGAGTTAAAATCATTTCAGAAATTTATTTTGCAGATAATAATCGTTCTTTTTGTGGTGGCTCTTGGTGTTAAGGTCTCTATGTTTATAAAGCCTTTTAATTTTGTTATTACTGTTTTTTGGATATTGGGGATTACAAATGCATTTAATCTGCTTGATAATATGGATGGTTTATCAGGCGGTATAGCTGCAATCTCATCTGTTTTTCTCGGAGTTTATTTTATTAATTCGGGAAGTTTATTATTGGCTTCAATTTGTTTTATTTTAGTATCTTCAATCTTGGGGTTTTTGATATTTAATTTTAGTCCTGCTAAGATTTATCTTGGAGATTCAGGGGCGTTATTCATAGGTTATCTTTTAAGTGTAATTGCAATTCTCGGCACAAAGGAGAGTGGTGCATCCCTGTTAATAATTATTTTATTTCCTATTTTGATTTTGATTGTACCTATAATTGATACTGTTTTTGTCTCGGTTACAAGACGGTTAAGGGGGCAGTCCGTATTTGAAGGTGGCAGGGATCATCTCTCTCATAGGTTAGTGTTATTAGGATTGTCTGAACGACAAGCAGTACTACTATTGTATATGATTTCAATATTGTTTGGGCTTTCTATTTTTGTGTTTAAACAGAGACTCTCTATACTTTCCGTTATGATGTATTTTTTTATCGGTATAGGGATTATTATGTTCAGTATTTATATTGGGAAATTAAAGATAGAAAAAAATATAAATGAAAAAAAAGATTTATTAATATTGAGTTCTGATTTTTTGTATAAAAAAAGAATATTTCATATGGTAATTGATTTAATTCTAATTTCTCTTATATTTTATATATCCTTTATAATAAGGTTTGAAAATAATCTACATAGTTCTCAGGTTAAAATATTTGTTCAGTTTGTACCCGTTATTGTCGGTTTTAAAATTTTATTTTTATATTTTTTTAAGGTTTATAAAAAAGAGAGTAGGTATTATGGTTTAAGAGACAGTTTAAATTTGGTTAAGGCTCTTACACTTGGTAGTGCTGCGTCAATTTTAATAATAGTCTTTTTAATTCGTTTTTCACAGGTTTCAAGAGGAGTTCTTATAATTGATTGGATGCTCAGTATAATAGTAATTGGAAGTGTTAAGTTATCTTATAGAATTTTTGATGAGTTGTTTTTTAATGCAAAAACAAGGAGGATAAAAAAAATTGTTATTTTGGGTGATGATAAATTTTATACTTCCATTGATCATTATTTAAAAACAAGAACTAAATTTGATTATGTTGTCAAAGATTATATTGACTTGCATAAAAACAATTATAATAGTATCATAACGTCTATAGAAGGACGCTTGTCGGAGGGAATTATTATGCTGTGTGAGACTTATGATAATATTGATGGTGATTTGTTTGAATATTTGAAAGAAAATAAAATTGAAATAAAGTCCGAAAAGGAATTTTTTAATAGTATTTTGGAGGAGAAATGAAGGTCTTAATAACCGGTGGTGCGGGGTTTATTGGCTCTAATCTTGCCAAGAAGTATTTAGAAAAAGGCGATGAGGTTTATATAATTGATAATCTGTCAACCGGAAAATATGAGAATATATCGAAATTGATTAAAGACTATCCTCAAAAGATTTATTTTAAGCAGGATACGATATTAAATGATGAAGTACTTATGGAGATGGTTGGTATTGTAGATATTATAATTCATCTTGCCGCTGCTGTCGGAGTAAAATATATAATTGAAAATCCGCTTAACTCCATGGAAACAAATATAGTAGGGACCGAAAATGTATTAAAATGGGCAAAAAAATTTAAAAAAAAGATATTTTTAGCCTCCTCCTCAGAGGTTTACGGAGATCAGGAAAAGGCACCTCTGTCGGAAGAGGATTCGGTCATATACGGTCCGTCTGTGAAATTAAGATGGTCTTATGCCGCATCAAAACTGGTTGATGAGTTTCTTGGCTTGGCATATCATAGGACTCTTGGAATTCCGGTTGTTATTTGCAGACTTTTTAATATTATAGGAGCTAATCAAACCGGAGAATACGGTATGGTGGTACCACGATTTATAGATAGTGCCTTAAAAAACAAAGTCATTGAGGTGCATGGAGACGGTACTCAAACACGTACATTCACATATATTGAAGACGCAGTAAAGGCTATTATGAATATTATTGACAGTAGTGACTGCGTTGGTGAAATAATAAATATCGGAGGCGATGAAGAAATTTCAATTTTAAGCTTGGCTGAGAGAATTGTACATCTTACAAAATCAAAATCTGAAATTAACTTAATCCCTTATGAACAAGTTTATGGCAAAGATTTCGATGATATGAAACGAAGGGTGCCTTCTTTGGCAAAGATACAAAGATTAATCGGATATAAACCGAGATACGGCTTAGACGAGGCATTAAGAGAAATAATTAATGCCAAGAGGAGTAAGAATGGATAGAAGAAAGAATGATTATATTGAACCGTTAGAATTTGATATAATCGAAACTATGATGGTTCTATGGAGAAGAAAAAGAATAATTATTTTAGGAACCGGTTTTTTTACGGTATTGGCAATTATTATAGTCTTATTATTACCGAGAACATATAAAAGTACAGGATTTATTAATACGTACTGGCCTTATAGGGATATTAAAGAAAAAAAAGTTAAATTAAAGGATAAAACTATAAAAGAAATTGGATATGTGATAAAGCTGGCTGAATCAAAAACTAAGATTGAATTAATAAATAATAATGATAAGTTAATTGATTTTGTTAAATTCAATAAGGATAAACTTAATTTTTCAATTTCACAAATTAATAATCTTGACGACTTGAGCGAAAATAATTTGATTAAACCCGCTTATGCCTATAAGAATGTTAAAAGAAAGCTTGATAATAAACAGAATTTTCTCTTGGGTTTTTCTCTAAAAGGTTTGAGTGATAGTCCGGAAAAAGCGAGACAAAAAGTAATTATGCTTAAGGAATATATATCGTGTATTGTTTTAAATAATGAAATTAATGACTATGTTAATATTAATTTAAGTTTTGAAAAGGGTAAATTATTGGGAATTGATAATAGAATTTCCAATCTAAGGTATGAATTGCAACAACTTAAGCATAAAGAACAACAGATAGAGAAACTTGCTAAAGATTTTCCGATTTTAAATAAAGGCAATAGAATTATTATGAGTAATAAGGACAATCAGACGATATATTTATCGCCACTTCAGCTTCAAGCTCAATTAAAAATAAGTATTATTGAAAAGAAACAATTAATAGAAAAATTAAATTGGCAGATAATAATTGCCAAAAATAAGATTGCAATTTTACAAAGTTTCAGTAATTTAATTAACAAATCGGATAAAAATTTTGTTGATATGAGCTTAATTAATAAGATTTATTTGATATTTACCAATCATATCAAGGTAAATAAGAACCCTAATGAAGAGTTTAAGATAGCAATAAATGAAATCAAAGAAAGATTGACATATTTTAAACAATTAAAAAATTATGTATTTCAACTGACCTCTTTTCCAACTATTCCAAAAACTCCCGTTGCTCCTAAGAGAAAATTAATAGTGTCGCTTACATTTGTTTTTAGTCTATTTTTGTTTATTGTGTTGGTGATATTTAGAGAAACGTGGCAAAACAAAAAAAGAAGATAATATAAATTTTAAATGAAAAAAATCAGTTTGTTTTTGTTTATATCAGTTTTGAGCCTTGTTTATATCTATTACAATAGTATGGATAAAAGCAAATTCAAATCTGTAATAATTATTACTATTGATACGTTACGTGCAGATCATCTTTCATGTTACGGATATAAAACTAAAACTACTCCTTATATTGATGATTTTGCCCAAAAGGGTGTTTTGTTTAAGTGGGCATTTTCTGCTTCGGCTCAAACTGCACCATCGCATGTTTCAATATTTACAGGAAAATATCCTGGGTTTCATAGTGTGGGTACTGAGAATTTTACATATAAGTTATCGCTTAAGGCACTTACTTTGGCTGAATTGTGTGTAAATAAGGGAATGAAAACAGCGGCAATTGTGAGCAATCCTGTCTTGGATATCTCTCTTGGGCTGAATCAGGGTTTTAATTCTTATGATGATTCTTTTAATCAAAAAGAATTAAACCGCAAACGATTTGAACAAACGGCGGAAATTGCGGTTGATAAGGCAATTTCAAAATTAGAAAATTTCAAAAAAGAACGTTTTTTTTTATGGCTGCATTTACAGGATCCTCATGGACCGTATCTTGCTCCGAAGCAAGTGTTAAAAAGCCCTTCACATAGCTTTGGCGAGAAATCTCATAAAATAGCTCTTCCTTTTTCTAACAATCAATTTGGTTATAGGGAGATACCTCTATATCAAAAATATAAATCAGAGCATAACTTATATCAATATATAGCAAGATATGATAATGAAATTGCGTATATGGATCAGCAATTAAACCGGCTGTTTTTATATATAAAAAAAAATAATCTTGATAAAGATACTCTGGTTGTAATTACTGCGGATCATGGAGAGGCACTTGGTGAAGATAGTATCTATTTTGCTCATGGTCATTCGGTTGGGATTGATCAAGTCAGAGTTCCTCTTATATTTGTTGGAAATGGCATTAAAAAAAATATTATTATTGATGATTTTTCTGTTTCTAATATTGATATTTTTTCTACTATCAAGGAATTATTAGGAATTGAAGTGTCAAAAAAATCACAAAGTACTTCTTTAGTGGACATTTTGACAGGAGATAGTCTCAAAAAAGAATATCCAATATATTTTGAAAGCGAGAGTCAAAGAGGAATTATATTAGGGAGTTCTTATTTAAGGCGGGATAGAAAGGTTTTGGAAAAGGGTGATGTAATTCTTTCAAAAAATAGAACGGATAAACCATGGAAAAACGGGAAGATTTTTTTGTCATTTGATGAACAGTACCTGCAACTTTTTAAGAGAAGAAAGATTCCCCCCCAAAAAATGCAAATTCTTCTTAATAGATTTTGTTATAATTCTATAAAGGCTTTTAAAAAAAAAATCAAAACAAAGAGAAATGAAAAAAATATAATAAAAAAGGAGTCTTTTAAGAAATTAAAGACACTTGGTTATTTGAATTGAAAAATTAAAAATAAGGTTGTTGATTATGGAGAAAAAATTTAAAAAAGTAAATATAATGGGATTGGGTTATATTGGTTTGCCTACTGCAGTGCTTTTGGCTAAGAATAATATTTACGTTCATGGTGTGGATGTAAACAAAAATGTTGTAGATACTATTAACAGAGGCGAGGTACATTTTGTTGAAAAAGGTCTGATAAACTATGTGAATAAATCTGTGTCAAATGGTTTTTTAAAAGCTTCAACGAGCCCGATTGAGGCGAATGTTTATGTTATAGTTGTTCCAACTCCTTTTAAGGAGAGTCATGAGCCTGATATTTCGTATGTTGAAGCTGCAACTCGTTCTATTATTCCGCTGTTAAAAAAGGGAGATTTGTATATAATTGAATCAACTAGTCCGGTTGGTACTACAGAAAAAATGAAAAAATTAATTTATTCAGAACGACCGGAGTTAACGGATAAAATATATATGGCTTATTGTCCCGAAAGAGTTTTACCTGGGAATATTATGTATGAATTGGAAAATAATGATCGGGTCATTGGCGGTATTGATAATAGTTCCACTCAAATGGCAGTTGAATTTTACGGGATGTTTGTTAAAGCCGAGCTTCACAAGACTAATTCAAAAACGGCTGAGATGTGCAAATTGGTTGAAAATTCTTCAAGAGATGTACAAATCGCATTTGCAAATGAACTTTCAATTATTTGTGATAAGGCTGGAATAAATGTATGGGAGCTAATTAACTTGGCGAATAAACATCCTCGTGTTAATATTCTTCAGCCTGGTTGCGGAGTGGGAGGTCATTGTATTGCTGTGGATCCATGGTTTATAGTTTCTGATTATCCTTTGGAATCTAAAATTATTGGTAGTGCAAGAGAGGTTAATAATTATAAGGCGTTTTGGTGTGTGGAAAAAATTCAGCGTACAAGACTTGAATTTGAATTGGCAAACGGATATAAACCGAAAATTGCCTTGATGGGTTTGGCTTTTAAAAAAGATATTGATGATTTAAGAGAATCACCAGCAAAATATATTGCTCAAAAAGTTATGCAATCGGAAAATAACGGTGAAATAATGCTTGTTGAGCCTAATATTAAAAATCATTCTTTGTTTAAATTGACAGATTATAATAAAGCTTTTAATGAAGCGAATATTATTGTTTTTTTAGTTGGTCATAAAGAATTTTTACAATTTGAATATGATAATAAAAAGATTATTCTGGACTTTTGTGGAGTAACAAAAAAATAAAGTGAAAAAAGTATTAATTGTTTTTGGTACTCGTCCTGAGGCAATAAAAATGGCACCTGTTGTCAAAGCATTTCAAAGAGAAATAGATGATTTTGAAACAAAAGTATGTGTTACAGCTCAACACCGTAAAATGCTCGATCAAGTTTTGAATATATTTGAAATAAAGCCTGATTACGATTTAAACATAATGAAACAAGGACAAAATTTGCACGATATTTCGGCAAGAGTATTGGTAGAAATACTCCCTGTTCTGCAGGAATTTAAACCTGATTTGGTGCTTGTTCACGGAGATACAACAACCTCTGCAATGACGGCATTGGCATCTTATTATCAACAAATACCTGTCGGACATGTGGAAGCGGGCTTGCGAACTTATAATATCTATTCACCCTGGCCGGAGGAAATTAATAGACAAATTACCGGAAGAATAGCAACATATAATTTTGCTCCTACTGAATTGGCTAAAAATAATTTACTTAACGAAAATATTGATAAAAACCAAGTTTTTGTAACAGGTAATACGGTAATAGATGCACTTCGTATTGCATTGAACAAAATAAAACACAACCAAGAGTTAACGGTACTTTTAAAAAAACAAATTTGTGAATTTGGATATAATATTGAAAAAATAGAAACAGGAAATAGAAAATTGATTCTTATTACAGGACATCGCAGAGAAAATTTTGGTGAAGGGTTCATAAATATGTGCGAGGCTATGAAAGATATAGCACAAAACAATCCCGATTTTGATTTAGTTTATCCTGTTCATCTTAACCCCAATGTGCAAAAACCGACAAATGAAATACTTGGAGGTATTAAGAATATCTATCTGATGCAACCGCTTGAATATTTACATTTTCTTTATTTAATGGAAAAGAGTTATTTGATATTGACTGATAGCGGAGGTATTCAAGAAGAGGCACCAAGCTTGGGTAAGCCTGTGCTTGTTATGCGAGATACAACCGAACGTCCTGAAGCTGTGGAAGCTGGCACAGTTATTCTTGTGGGAACCAACAAAAAAAATATTGTTGATAGTGTAAATGCTTTAATAATAGATAAAAAAAAATATAGAAGTATGTCAAAAGCACATAATCCCTATGGTGATGGAAATTCAAGTAAATTAATTCTTAACATCATGGGTGAGAAGCTTACTTAAATTCAAAAATGAAAAATATAAATAAATTGCATAAAGTAGAAAGTGGTTTTCCAATAATATTCTTTTTATATTTTATAAATATCATTTCATTTATTAATATTTTTTTTAATAATAAATTGAGAGCCGGAGCAATTGCTTCAATAATTATTGTATGTATGTTTTTATTAGTACTGCCTAAAATCAGTTTATATAGGTTAACGCTAATAAACATTGTTTTTATATTTTATTTTTTTTGGGGGATTTTTTCGATATTTTTTTATATATTTAATAATGTAGATATTAAATTTGTATTAAGTAGTATAAGTTATTTAATAATACCTATGTTATTATTTATTTTGTCATACATTTATGCTAATAAAGATAATTATGTGAAAATTATTAAAGTTATTCTTATAAATAATTTTATTGTGATTATAGTTGGTTTCATATTATATGCATGGATGCCGAGCTTTTTTCTAAATTATTTGAATTCTTCTTTTTATGCTCTTGCAAATTATAACGGGAATGTTGCAATTAGGTTACATTCTTATTTAAACTCAATGATTGTAGGGAATATTTCACTCTTGTCGGTTTCATTGCTTTTATTCATGGTAGATATAAAGAAAATTGCTAAAAGAATATTTTTTTTATTAATAATTATTTTAGTTATTGCCGTTTTCTTTTCTTTTGCAAGAAGTGCTATGGTGGGGCTTTTTTTGATAGGTGTTATTTTGCTTTTTAAAAAAAGAAATTTTATTACAATAGCACTTTTTTTATTAGCTATCATAGTGCTTTACTTAATACTCATTAATCCGGCATTGCAAGATAACGGATATGTTGTTAAAATAAATAATAGAATCAATAATTTAGGGATAGCTGTTAGTGATAGAAATTTTCAATGGCAATATGGTTTGAAAACGTTTTACGATAATCCCTTAGGAATAGGCATAGGGCTTGCCAGTCATAAAGCTATTTTGTATGACAATAAGAGTGACAGAACTGCCGTGCCGGATGGAAATTATTTTAGAATATTAGTAGAATTGGGGATACTGGGAATTATGTTTTTTATGATATTTCTCTCTTTAATTTTGTTTAAAGCAAGTAAAATTAGTACATATTTGTTTTTAGCGGTTTTATTTTTTGCTTTCCAAAGTTTTGGGAATAATTTCTTTGATTTATTTTATTCCTCTCATTTATTCTGGATTTTATGTGGTTTGATTGCTAAAATTTCTTCGGAATTTGAAAAAAGTAAATATTATATTATGAAGAATAATGAATAATTCAATCGTTTTTATAGGCTCTATTTCTCTTAAAGAAAATGTATTTGGAGGGGAAACTATAAAAAATTTATATTTTTTAAATTATTTAAAGGACAATTTAGGAGATAGAAAACTTATAGTAATAGATACGTATAATTGGAAAAAACATTTTTTTAAGTTACTTTTTAAAATAAGTTTTAATATTTTAAATCCGTTTAGAAAAAAAATTATTTTATCTGCTGCAGATGCCGGTGCATATTACTTATTAAAATTGTATAGGATGCTTAACTTTTTTAAGAAAGATTTGTATTATTTTATACTTGGTGGAATATTACCTGCTGTAATATTAGATAATAATTATAAAATATCATATTATAAAAATATAAAAAAAATGTATTGTGAGGTAAAGAAGATTGAGAAGGAAATGGGCGAACTGGGGTTTAATAATGTTGAGTATATCCCAAATTGGAAAAAGTTCAGTTATGTGAACAGTATTATAATTAAAGATTATAGTAAAATAAAAAAGCTTAGAGTCTTTACTTTTTCAAGAATAAACAGAGAGAAAGGAACAGACTTAGTTTTTGAAGTCATTAAAATGTTAAATATTAATGGGGTGAGTTTTGAAGTAGATTTTTTTGGAGTGGTTGATGAAGATTATAAGGCTGATTTTCAAAAACAAATATCTGAAAAAGAGTATTTCCGATACTTAAATACAATTGATTTATTTGATGAAAATAATTATAAAATACTCTCACAATATGATTTGATGCTTTTTCCGACTTATCATGATGGTGAAGGTTTTCCGGGAACGATTATAGATTGTTTTATTGCTGGTGTTCCTGTTATAGCTTCGGATTGGAATCATAATAGTGAGATAATTGAGAATAAAAAAACAGGTTTTTTATTTGAAGCGAAAAGCCCAAAATGTTTATATGATGTCTTGAACCATGTGTATAATAATAAACATATACTAAATGTTATGAGAAAAAACTGTGTTGTTGAGGCACAAAAGTATAAAATTGAAAATTTATTGAGTAAGTTTATTAAAGAGATTTATTAAATATGAATATGAAAATAACAAATATTATGATATTAGGAGCAAACGGTTTTTTGGGCAGTAGTCTTGTCAGGTATTTGTCCGATGTAAAAAATATTCATTTAACATTGTTTGATTCTGTACCAACGAAATTTGATAAATATAGAGTCATTGTAGATAATATTGAGAACATTAATCAATACGAGGAAATTTTAAAAGAGCAGGATTTTATAGTAAATTTTATTGGTAAATCCGGTGCTTTGAGTGGTTTTGATGTATTTGAAGATTTTGTTCAAACCAACGAGATAGGAATGTTAAGATTATTGGATTCAATAAAAGATTATAAAGATAAACCTAAAATTATATTTCCAAGTAGTCGTCTTGTTTATTCTAATGATGTGGTAAATCCGATAGTTGAGGATAGCGAGAAGATGCCTCTTTCAATCTATGGAATTAATAAGTTGAGTATTGAACAATACTTAAATGCATATTCAAACTTTTATGGAGTGGAATTCTTAGTTTTGAGAATATCAATCCCATTTGGTTATTCCGAGAATTTACATAACGAGTATGGAATAATAAATAATATGATTGCGAGTGTTAGAAAGGGTAAAGAGATAACTATTTTTGGGGACGGAGCACAAAAAAGAGATTTAATCTATATAAGAGACCTTATGGAAGTAATCTACTTATCAATAAAAAATTTTAAAATACTTAAAAATGAAATTTACAATGCAGGTGGCTCTTTTATATATTCGATTAATGAAAGTGCTAATATAATTATAAAAAAAATAGGTAAGGGCAAAATTATTTATAAAGATTGGCCAAAAGAATATCGTAAGCTTGAAACGGGTGATAGTTTTTTAAATTCTACAAAACTGTACGATAAGATAAATTACAAACCAAAATACAGTTTGGAAATGGGTTTGGACAATATTTCTAAATTGCACTAAACAAGGAGAAATAAATGAATGCAATATATTTGTATAGAATTGGTAATTTTTTCTTTAAGCATAAACTGAAATTTATAGCAAAATTTTTTGTTGTTCTGAGTTATTTTATATATAATTCATATATTCCAGCTTCTTGTAAAATTGGTAAAGGTACAAAGTTTGCCTACTGGGGTATAGGCGTTGTAATTCATGCCAATGCGGAAATTGGAAGTAACTGTCTCATTGGACAAAATATTACTATAGGTGGACGCAATGGCGTTATGCAAGTGCCACACATTAAAGACAACGTTTATCTCGGAGCCGGTGCGAGAATTATCGGGGATATTGAGATTGGTCATGATACGATAATTGCTCCTAATGCTGTCATAATAAAAAATGTCGAACCTTATTCGGTCATTGCGGGAATTCCTGGAAGAAAAATCAGTAATATAACAAAAAAAAATTTTGAAGAGAAGTATCAATTCTATTACGGACCTTCCAGTTATATGAAAGAGTAAAAGATATGAATTCAGTATCAATTGTCATTCCTGTTTATGATTTATTAGGAGATAAAAGATTAGAATATTTCAAAAGATTAATTGCCATTATTAAGTGCAATTTTGTAGAGAAAAATATGTGTGAACTTTTGAATGAAATTGTTGTTGTAAATGACTTTCCCGATGATGATATTAAAAAAGCAGTAAATAATATCTTCGTAGAAAATTCACTGTTTGAAAAATTGGTTTTAATTGAAAATACAATAAATTACGGGCAGGATAAATCGAGAAATATTGGTTTTGAACATACTACCGGTAACTATATCCATTTTATTGATCAAGATGATTTTATCAGTGATGATTTTTATTCTAATTGCCTTAGATATAACACTGATTTGATTATAAGCCAACCGAATATTCATTTAAGTAATACGGGCGAAAATAATATTTATTTAAAAAAACTGTTAAAGAAGAAATATGCTAAGGCAAAAAAATTAATTGACCTATACTATTTATTATTATTAAATATTTGCATATCACCTGGACAATATTTAATAAAGCGTGAATCTTTTATTAAAGCGGGAAGATTTCCTGTTTTAGAAAATAAAGGTTCTGATGACTATGGTTTACTGTTTAAACTGAGTTTTATAGAGACGAGAATAAAATATGTAGATAGTGTTACTTTTTACTATTGTATTCATGAAAGCCAAAACAGAAATTCTATCAATTTAAATATGTCAACAAATGAATTCTTTGAATTGATAAAAAATAAGCTTCAGTTAAAGCGATTAAAAATAATAATTAAAATTAGACAAAGCAAGTATATACAGCCTATTTTTAGTTTTATTCTGTTTAAATTGTTTTTTTATAAAATAAAATATTGATATATGAATATAAAAAGAGATTTAATTAAAGTCTTATTTTCAAACATTATTGTATTATTATCGAGTTTGGCGAGCGGATTTATAATTCCTGCTGTCCTTGGTATAAAGGAGTTTGCCAATTTTAAAACTTATATGCTTCTTATCCAATTTGCAGGTTTATTGCATGTTGGTTTTATAGATGGTATTTATTTGAAATATGGTGGAAGAGAGTTAGATTCGATTGATATGAATTCTCTTAATCATGAGCATCGGTTTTTTCTGATATTTCAACTTATACTTATGATTCCTTTTTTGGTAATAGGTATAATAAAAAGAGATATTATACTGATACTTTTTTCTTTTTCATTTGTTATTGTTAATGGTCATACCTTTTTTATGTTTTTTTATCAGGCAATTGGAGATTTTACAATTTCATCTATCTTCAAAACTTTTTTGCAAGTATATATATTTATTGCAAATATAACTATTATATTTATATTTAAACTTAACACCTATCTACCCTTTGTGATTATACATTTATCGGCATATTTTTTTTCTTTTATGTCCTTTGAATTATTATTTTCTAAAAAGTTTAGCAGTAAAGGTATAAAATTTAATAATAAGGGGATAAAAGAAATATTTTCTAACGGGATTTATATCATGCTGGGGAATATTATATTTATTTTAATTTTTTCAATAGATAGATGGTTTGTGAAGCTTTTGTTCCCGACGAATGATTTTGCTTATTATTCTTTTGTAGTTTCATTGATGACGATAATAATAATTCTAATTAGTTCCGTATCTATTGTTTTATTTCCGTATCTTTCTAAACGTATTGATAATAATATTTTAGAAATTAAAGAAAAAATAATTTTGGTGGGAACATTATTTAGTGGATTATATTTTGTCTTTGCATGGGTAATAAATATTTTTTTGAAAAAATATATTATTACCCTACCTTTGTCGATGTATTTGTTTTTGTCAATTCCTGTAATTGGTGTAATTTATTCTTTGTATTTGAATTTATATAAAATTGAAAAATCAAGAAAAAAATATTTGTTTATTATGGTAAAATACATTACAATATCTATCATACTTAATACATTTGCTATATTTATAAAAAAGGATATAAAAAGTATTGCTATTTCAACGACAATGATGTTTTATTTATGGTATTATTTTTCATCGTTTGATTTTGAAAGGATAAAGGTGAAATTTAAAGAGCTTGTATTTCTTTTTTTGTATGTATTAATTTTTGTTTGTACGGTTAATTATTTATCTTTATTTTTTGGATTTTTAGTTTACTATTTATTAATAATAATTGTGTCTTGGTTGTTTTTTAAAAATACCGTGAAAAATATTTTTTTTAAGAAGCAAAAAAATAATATTGGAGTTTCCTAATGTGTGGTATTGTAGGGTATATTGCAAATACGAAAATTGATTTGAGTGTAAATCTGAAGAAAATTAAGCATAGAGGGCCAGATGCCCAAAATTGTTATTATGATTTTCTTAATAATAAATATGTGGGCTTGGGGCATACCAGGTTGAGTATAATTGATTTGGATAGTGTGGCAAATCAACCGTTTAAGTATAATGATAGGTACGTTATTGTTTTTAATGGAGAAATTTATAATTATATTGAGCTGAGAAAAATTTTAAAAGAGAAGGGATATGTTTTTTCTACTTCAAGTGATACCGAAGTGCTGATAGCGGCGTATGATTGTTATGGAGAAAATATATTTGAACATTTGGATGGCATGTTTGCCTTTTGTATTTATGATAAATTAGAGAATAAAATTTTTTGTGCAAGAGATCATTTAGGTATTAAGCCTTTTTATTATTATTATGATGATAATACTAAAGAATTTTATTTTGCTTCGGAATTAAAAGCACTTTTTGAATTTAAGAAAATCCCAAAGAAGATATCTCATAATGCAGTATGTGAGTTTTTATTTAACGGATGGCTTTATGAGCCTGATACCGGATTTGAAAATATTTTTAAAATCATGCCCGGCGGTTATATTGAATTTGATTTAAATACATATGGTATGAAAACAAATATATATTTTGATGTTGCAATTCAAGAACGTATCTCTGAGTTAAATAAACAAAATAATATTGAACATATAATTGACGAATCAATAAAAAGGCAATGTAGAAGTGATGTACCTTTGGCTGTTTTTTTTAGCGGTGGTATTGATTCAACTGTAATTGTTAGCAAAATTGACAAGCCTGTATGTTTAACTGCCAAATATGATGAAACGGATATAAAAGAAAGCGGAATAGGCAATGACTTTTATTATAGTAATAAAATAGGAAAATTATTGAAATTAGAAATAAAAGACATCGAATTGACAAATGAAGAATTGTCGGTGGATGCAATTAGAAATATTGTAAAATATTCCGAAGAACTTATTGCGGATTACACGTATCAAATATCGGAAAAAATTTCTATTAGTGCGAGGCGTTTGGGTTATAAGGTTATGCTTAGCGGTATGGGAGCGGATGAAATTTTTGGAGGATATCCCAGATATAAGGTCGTGAAATTCAAAAAAATATTTTTATTGATAGGAATATTACTTAAACCTTTTATAAACATAATTAAAAAAAAGAAATCTTTAGCAAAAAAAGTTGATAGATTCTTTTCATTTATTAGCGAGAAGGATTTTGTGTATGCTTATTCGAGTTTAATTGGAAGTTTTTCAAAGTATGAAATAAAAAAATTGATAAAAGAAAAGAGTGGAATAGAAAAATATCATAAAAAAATCAGTGTTTTTTTGGATAAAGTTAAATTTAAATCTGCCTATAAAAAAGCATTTTACTTAGACCTATATGGTTTTTTGTCTCATAATTTTATGATAGCTGATAAATCTTCCATGCAAGCGAGCATTGAAGTAAGAGTGCCTTTGGTTAATAAATATTTGGTGGTCAGTAATTTTAATGAAGTCGATAAGAAATTATTGGATTTTAGAAATAAAAAAAAGCAGTTAAAGGCAATATTGAAAAGGATTTTACCAAACGAAATAATAAATAGAAAAAAAACAGGTTTTAATCCACCTATGGATATTTTAATTAAAAATATTGGTAAAGACAAAATGATAAAGATAGTTAATGACGGTAGCTTAGATAAATATATAAATACGAAATACATTTATAAATTAATTGAAGAACATTTTTCAAATAAAAATAATAATACATATAAATTATGGCAAATACTTTATTTGAATTTTTTTATTGAAGCTAATGAATAAAATTAATAAATTAAGCTTATTTATTAATACAATAAGATATTTGAGGTGCAAGCAAATATACTACAGGCTTTTTTATTTTATAAAAGAAAAATTTAAAGGATTGCTTGGATTAAAATATAATTTTAGTAGGAATTCAAATGCCAAGAATTTAATGTTATTAAACAGCATTGAACTATTAGAAGATGGTATGGATAATTATGAGTTTAAATTTATAAATTTATCTAAAAAGTTTAGTGACAAAATTGACTGGAATTACAGCGATTATGGTAAACTTTGGACGTATAATTTGACTTATTTTGAATTTCTTAACCGGAAAGAGTCTGTCAAACACGGTTTAGAGTTAATTAGTGCATTTATTGAAAATATAGTAATTATCAGAGATGGGCTTGATTCGTATCCCATAAGTTTAAGGGGTATAAATTGGATTAAATTCTTAGTATGCAATAATGTAAATAATAAAATCATAAATGACAGTTTGTATGCACAATATTATATTTTACTGAATAAGCTTGAATATCATTTATTGGGGAATCATTTATTGGAGAATGGTTTTTCGCTTCTTTTTGGAGCTTATTATTTTGAGGATCTGACTTTGTACGAAAGGGCAAAGGAAATATTAGAGGTAGAATTAGAAGAGCAAATTCTTGCGGACGGTGCACATTTTGAATTATCTCCTATGTATCATCAGATAATTTTATTCAGATTACTTGACTGCATTAATTTAATAACTAATAATAATTGGCGTGGTAAAGAGTTATTGAGGCTTTTTCTGCAAAAAGCTGGAATTATGCTCAGTTGGCTTGAAGAGATGACATTTAGAAACGGGGAAATACCATTATTTAATGACTCAACTAATTTTATAGCACCAAATTCAAAGAGTTTATTTAAATATGCAAAATTAATGAGTGTTAAAGCAAACCGTACAAGATTAAATGAATCAGGCTATAGAAAATACAGAAACGATAATTACGAAATGATTGTGGATGTCGGAAAGATTGGGCCTGATTATTTAACAGGTCATTCTCATAGTGATACATTCAACTTTGAATTGTATATAAATGATAAACCTGTTATAGTTGATACTGGGGTGTCAACATATGAAAACACTCATACTAGATTTGCACAACGAAGTACAATGGCACATAATACGGTTATAATTGAAAATTTCAATCAAAGTGAGGTATGGAGTAGCTTTCGAGTGGCAAGAAGGGCTTATGTAGATATAATTGATGAGGGAGATGACTTTATTGAGGTAGTCCATGATGGATATAAGAGAATCGGTGCTTGGCATAAAAGAAGATTTGAATCTTTTGAGAGAGAAATTAAGATCATTGATTTTGTTGAATCGAGAAAAAAATATTTATGTAGGGCTTTTTTTCATTTTCATCCGGATGAGTGTATAAAAAAGAAAAACAATAGGATTATTACTTCGGATTTGGAAATACAATTTAAAGGTAATACGGAGCTTGATGTTAAGGATTATAACTATGCACCCGAATTTAATAAATTAATTAAAAGCAAGTGCGTTGTTGCTTTTTTTAATACAAATACTACTTTAAAAACGATATTAAGAAAAAGATGAAAATATTATATTTAACATTTTATTATAAACCCGATTTATGTGCGGGTTCTTTTAGGGCAGAATCATTTATTAAGAGTCTCGGTGGGAAAATTAATAAAGATGATAAAATTGATATTATTACAACAACGCCAAATCGGTATGATTCTTATTCAAAAAAATTCAATAATCTTAGCGGTATTGAAAAGTCAGGCAATGTATCAATAAATAGAATACAACTTAATAACCATGGTGGAAGCTTTTTTAAATTAGCTAAACAATTTATAAAATTTTATTATAAAGCATTAAAGATTTCAAAATCAGAAAATTATGATGTTATTATTGCAACATCGTCAAGATTTTTTACTGCCTATTTAGGGTATAAAATTGCAAAAAAAAGAAAAAATCCTCTTTTTTTAGATATTAGAGATATATTTGTTGAGACAATTTATGATGTTACAAAAAATATGAAATTAAGATATCCGATAAAAGTATTTTTATGGATTTTAGTATTGGTTGAAAAAAGAACTATATCTTATGCTTCTCAAATTAATTTAGTCTCTCCGGGATTTAATTCATATTATGAAAAAATATTAGGTTCAAGCAGAAAAATAACAAATTTTACAAACGGAATTGATAAATTATTTCTTGCCAGAGGTACTACGCTCAAAGTTGCAGTCAATAAAAAAGATGATAAACAATTAAATATTCTTTATGCGGGAAATCTTGGTGCTTCACAGGCGTTAAGTAAAATAATCCCATACTTAGATGATAATTTTAATGAAAAAATAAATTTTAATATAATTGGCTCAGGTAGTGCACAAGAACTATTGGTAGAGAAAATTAAAGAAAAGAAGGTTATGTTTGTAAATATTTATGAGCCTCTTCCTAGAGAACAATTAATTTCTAAATATGATACGGCAGATATTCTTTTTTTGCATCTTGATAAAAAGGATGCATTTAAAAAAGTTTTACCGTCAAAAATATTCGAATATGCTGTATTTGGTAAACCCATTATTGCCGGTGTTGATGGATATTTTGCAGATTTTTTAAAAAAAGAAATTCCTTGGGCGTTTGTTTTTGAACCATGCAATGTAGCTCAATTAAATAAAATACTAAATTCTTTTGTAGAAAAAGGTATGCCTCTGATAGATATGAAAAAAGTCGAATTATTTGTGCAAAAATATAAAAGAAGTGAAATTATGGATAGATATGTGAATATTATTTGTGAAAATATGAATGTTATTTAATGCTTTTAAGGTATGTATTTTGGAGAAAAAATGAATATTGTATTAATAACTCAAGATGAGCCGTTTTTTTTGGCAGAAAATCTCAGGTATTTGTTGGATAAAATCCCAGTACATTCTTCTGTGCGGGCGTGTGTTGTTTTATCTCCCTCGCCTTTTGGAAGAAAAAAATCGTTTTTATCAAAGGCTATGGAAACAAGAAAGATATTTGGAAACGGTTTCTTTTTTTATTATGGTATAAAATATATTTTAAGTAAGTTTGATAAAAGAAAAAATGTGGTAAAGGTTCTGAATGATTTTGATATACCAATAATATATTTAGAAAAATCAATTAATAATAAAGTGTCATTAGGTTTAATACAACAATATAAACCGGATTTATTGATATCTATTCTGGGAAACGAAATATTTAAAAAATCGTTAAGAGAGCTTCCAACCAAAGGTTGTTTGAATTTGCATACTGCATTATTACCTAAATACAGAGGTCTGATGCCGACCTTTTGGGTATTAAAAAATAATGAAAAACAAACAGGCGTTTCCGTATTCTTTGTTGATGAGGATATTGATAGTGGTAAAATTGTTGCACAAAGAGTTGTGGAAATACCAAACGGAATTTCTCAGGAACAACTTATTCAAATAACCAAAAAAATTGGAATGCAAGCTATTATTGAAAGCATTGAAAAAATTGAAAAGGGCAATTTAAATACAATTGAAAACAATGATGACGAAGCTACATATTATTCAATGCCTACAAGGGAAGATGTAAAAGATTTTATGAAAAAAGGGAAGAGGTTTTATTGATGCACAATGATAATAGAAATTTTTTTTTAACTTTAGATCTTGAAGAATGGTTTCATCTTGAATATTTTCAGAATTATTCTGTTAGTAAAAACAATATATTTATAAATAGATTAGATGATTTTTTTCTGTTATTAAAAAAGTATAATATAAAAATAACTGTTTTTGTTCTTGCGGAATTGGTTAAACAAAATCCTGATATTATTAGTAGAATTGTGGATGATGGACATGAAATTGCGTGTCACGGGTTGAATCATAAATTATTATACAATAAAAAATATACGCAAATTGAAGAAGAATTATTTGAAGCACGTAGAATATTACAGGATATTAGCGGACAGAGTGTTTTAGGTTATAGAGCACCCTGTTTTAGTATGGGTGATGATAAATTTGAAATTCTTAAGAGAATTGGTTTTAAATATGATTCAAGTTATATAAAATTTGATCAGCATAAACTTTATAATACATTAAAATTAGATGGTTTTAGCAAAATCAATGATTTGATTTATAAAAAGGATGGCTTCTATGAGTTTGAAATTCCTACCTTGGATATTATGGGATATAATATACCGATTTCAGGCGGAGGTTATTTCAGATTATTTCCATACCCTTTATTTAGACAATTATTTAAAAAATATAAAAATAATAATAATAATTTTGTTTTTTATATTCACCCTTTTGAAGTGGCGTATCAAAAAATAAAAATTCCTGATGTGGGATTACTTACAAAATTTAGATTTTTAGTTGGACGAAAATCTGTCTTAAAAAATTTGGAGAAATTTATTATTTATTTAAAAGAGGAGGGATATGTTTTTTACACATTTGAAGAATATATATCAAAATCATGAAAAAAATATTAATTACAGGAATTAATGGTTTTATTGGACAAAATTTAAGAAAAGTATTGTCTGCAGTTTACGATGTATATGGATTGGACATAACCAAACTTGAAGAGGACAATAAAATAATTGAAGTTGATATAACCAATATGAGTAAAATAGAGGAAAAATTAAGAAACAGCACATTTGATTATGTTATACATTGTGCGGCTATTGCACATAATGATAAAAAACAATTCTCCGAGAAAACACTTATTGATGTAAATGTAAACGGAACTAGGAATTTATTGGAGTTTTTTAAAAAGAAACCTCCAAAGGCATTTATTTTTTTTAGCTCCGTAGCTGTTTACGGCGAATATGGAGTTAATTCGTATATTGATGAAAATAAAAATCTTAGCCCTAATACGATTTACGGGAAGACTAAGGTACAGGGAGAACAGCTTTGTAACGATAGTGAAATTAATACTATTATTCTTAGATTTCCTGTTATTTACTCGGAAATCATGCTAAAAGATTTGAAAAAGAGATTGATAGGGGTGGAAAAAATGGGTAGAATTTTCCTGTTTAAATTCGGAAATGGAAAGCAGAAACATGTTTTTTGTCATATTGAATCTGTTAATAATATTGTTAGATTTATTTTAGAGAATTATAAAAAATTAAAAAAAAATGTCTTTCAGGCAGGAGATGATTTTTATTATACATCAAATGACTTGTTAAAATATTTTAAATCAAAAAGGAATAAAACAATTTCAATTTTTTTACCTTCTTGGATGTTAAAGGTATTATTAACTCTTATGTCGTTAATGTTTCCCGAAAAAAGGTTTTTTTATCAATCAATATATTGGAAGCTAACGAAGAATAATCTGTATTCCATTGAAAAACTTAAATTAATGAAATATGTTTCAAAAGATCAAGCAAGATTGCTTTAAGAAATAAATAATGATACTAATTATTACACTTATATCTTTCGTGATTGGCGTTGGATTTGCCTATTTTGTGAGTGAGTATGGTTTAAGGTTTGGTTTTATTGATATACCCAACAACCGTAGCTCGCATAAAGAAATAACGCCAAGAGGGGGCGGTTTTGGAATTCCGATTGCTCTTTTATTTGTGTTTATGTTCTTTATAAAAGATTATTATATTGTAATATTTATTTCGATAGTACTAAGTTTCTTTTCATTAATAGACGATAAAATTAGTCTTCCGGCATTCTTGAGGTTTATTGTAGAGATTGTATTTGCAAGTGTTATTATTGTTGTTTATAAAAATGATTTAATTAAGAGTGTTAAATTTAACTATGCTTTAATAGTTGTGGTTTTTATGATTGTTTTGCTTGCTTTTATAATAACGGCAGCAACAAATTTTTTTAATTTTATGGACGGTATAAACGGTATTGCAGGAATTGAAGCTATTATTTCTTTTAGCTTTATTGCGGTTTATACGGGTTGCATAGTAGATAATCAATCTGTGTTTTTAATAGCTATATCAATAATAGCATCTTCTATCGGATTTTTAATTTTTAATTTTCCTAAAGCAAGAGTCTTTATGGGAGATACCGGTAGTATTTTTATAGGGTTTCTTTTTGCGTCTTTAGTAGTGATTCTTGCGAAAGATATTAAAGAATTATTAGTTCTATTGTCTTTTCAAGGTGCTTTTTACATAGATTGTATTATAACAATATTTATACGTATTTATAGAAAGGAAAACATATTAAGGCCTCACCTTCAACATCTTTATCAACGTCTTATACATCAAAAAAAAATGTCTCATGTGAAGGTAACTGTATTATATTGTATTTTGCAAATAATTATTGGTATAATGTCTTTGTTATTTCTAACAAAGAGTGTGATATGGATAGTAAGTTTTTGGCTTTTGCTTATTGTTTTATATGTTATTGTTAGAGAAAAATTGAATAAGATTAATGGAGTGTAAGAAATAATGGGGATATTTAAATTTTTATTGCATCCAACGAATACCAAAAGAGTATTGTTTTTTCTTTTTTCTGATATATTTATTGTAATTATTAGTTTTTTTATGTCTTTTTATCTTCGTTTTGGATTTGTATTTCCTGATGAATACAAGGAATTGTTTTTTTTATGGAGTTTGGGGATAATTTTTATAACAATTATGTTGTTATTCTTGTTTAACATATATGAACTTAATTGGCGATTTGTTGGATTATTTGAATTAAAAAATATTATAAAAGTTATGGTTATTGCAACTATTACATTTTATTTAATTAATATTTTGATTAGATATTATTATCCTTTTTATTCATTGCCGAAAGGTGTTGTCGTTTTAGAGTTGATTTTAAGCTTTTTGTTAATTGCAATTCTAAGAATTTCAAAAAGACTTTACTATGTTTTTTTTAGAAATATTGAAGGCTCACCTACAATGATTATTGGAGCAGACTATTCCGGCGAACGACTTTTAAAGGAATTAATGAATGAGAATGAGGATAGTTTAACTCCGAGAATCATAATAGATAAGGAGACTATGAGAAACGGTACCAAAATCCATGGTATTCCTGTCGTTTCAGGATTTAATAATATCAATGAGTTTATTAGGCGATTTAGTATTAAGACTGTTTTACTAAATTTGAATCACGAATCTAAAAAAGAAGTCAAACGAGTTTTTGAGATAGTTCAATTAGCTGGTGTAAGGGATATAAGAGTTGTTCCGTCTGTTAAAAATTATGATAGTCGTATCTTTAAGGTTAAGAATTTTAAGAAATTATCTATTTCAGACTTACTTTTTAGGGAACCTGTTAATATTGAATATGCTAAAGTAGAGAATTTTTTTAATAATAAGATAGTTCTTGTTACCGGAGCTGCAGGTTCTATCGGCTCGGAGATAGTAAGACAACTATTAAAATTTAATGTAAACAAGATAGTAGCATTTGAAATTGATGAAACTGAGATATTTGAGTTAAATAATGAATTAAAAGTAACAGAAACAAATAAGATTGATTTTATATTGGGAGATATTAGAGATTATCAAAAATTAGAAAATATTTTTGAAAAATTCAAACCGGATATAGTCTTTCATGCTTCGGCGTATAAACATGTTCCCATACTGGAAGATTTTCCTGAAGAAGGTATAAAAACCAATGTATTGGGGACGTATAATTTAGTCAAATGTGTGCAAAAATATAAGGTGGATAAACTCATAAACATTTCAACCGACAAGGCTGTAAATCCATCAAGTATTATGGGAGCAACTAAAAGGATTGCAGAAATGATAGGTAAGTCGTATAACTCTGTGAGCTCAAAAATAATTTCGGTACGTTTTGGGAATGTTCTTGGAAGCAGGGGAAGTGTTATTCCTATTTTTCTTAAACAGATTGAAAATGGAGGACCTATAACTTTAACTCATAAAGATATGAAGCGATATTTTATGTCGATTCCCGAGGCTGTATTACTTGTTTTGCAGGCTTCTTATATGGGAGAAGGTGGTGAAGTATTTGTCCTAGATATGGGAGAGCCTATTAAAATAGTTGATCTCGCAGAATCTTTGATAAAGCTAAATAATATGGAGTTAGGTAAGGATATTGAGATTGAATATACTGGTATAAGACCGGGAGAGAAATTATTTGAGGAACTTCTAACTGCTGAAGAGGGAACAAATAAAACTACACATATTAAAATATTTATTGCTAAAGAAAAACAGTTTATTGTAAAAAGTGAAATGAAGGATAATATTGATGAATTAGTAAATAATTTAGATAATAAGGAAAAATTAATAGAAAATATAAAAAAATTAGTGCCTTCTAATGTTTTTAAAAATGAATAAAAAAATATCTTTTAAAAAATTTATTGAGAGTGAAAAAACTATTTTTTTCTTTTTATTTTCTTTTATTTTTGTTAATTGGTTGTTAATGATACTTAGTGAAAAATTAGCGTGCAATGATTTTTATCCATATATTTTAGCTTCACAAGAGCTTTTTGTAGGAAATTTTAGTAAGAGTATGTCAATTCCCCCCCTTTTTCCGTTTTTATCTGGAATAATAGGACGTTTTTTTAATTTATTTTTAAACTTAGATGGGTATATTTTGGCCGGGAGAATAATTTCTTTGCTTTCGGGATTTGGGACACTAATATTTTCTTATAAATTATTAAAGATGTATTCACGTACTATTGCATTGTTTGGGGTGACATTTATTATGATATCGTCTTTTTTTTTAAAATTGATATCTACCGCTCAGACTGACATGCTTTTTCTTTTTTTTGTTAGTGGTTTTTTTTATTATTTGAGTGTGAATAAACGCAATTTGTTTTATCTTATTGGTGGATTATTGACTCGGTTTGAAGGTGTAGTTTTATTTTTTTTGTATATTCTTAACATTGCAAGTAAAAAAATAAAGTACTGGAAATATATCTTATTTATTTTACCATTTGTTGCATTTGTTTTTTATCAACTGTTTATTAAATTCTACTATCGTTTGTATTATACGCTTACTTATGTAGTTGCCAATAAGAGTCTTATTTATTATTTATTACATCCGAAAGAACTTGCATATCTCCTTTATAATAGTTTATTGTATTTTATTCCTGTTAAATTTTTGGATTTAATAAAGTGGTCGTTTTTTCTTTTATTATTAATGATTTTTATTATTGGACTTTTTTGTATATTTAAAAATAAAAAAGTAGTTTTTTTTTCAGTTATATCGTATATGTTAATTTTTCTTTCTGTAAAAGGTGCATATATAGGCAAATTAAATCCTATCGTTGATTTTAGACGGTTTTTGTCATTTATTTGGCTTTTTTATATTATTGTAATGATAGGTGTATATAATGTTATTAAGTATATAAAAAAAAGAAAAAAAGAAAGAGCTTTGCTTACATTTTTAATTATATTTTTGATGATAGTTCTAATAAATGACTATTCAATAAAAACGATTCATTCAATGTTGCCCATTATGTTAATTATACCTATTATAGTTATTGTTTGTATTCCAAGATTTAACAGTAAATTATTTTCACTTTTTATTATTATTGTTTTATCGTTGTTTAGTGCCAAATTATATACAACCTCTATAAATGCGTCATACTTTTATATTAATAACGATACTGACGTAGGAACTTATATCTTTTCTAAATGGGTAAAAAAATTTGATCGGTATAAAGTTACAATGAGGTATTGTTATTCCTATATGTACGAATATTACGTAGGTAAAGATAAAGGAATTAAAGAATTGGTATATGATGAGAAGATATACAATAATAGAAAATCATTTTTTGTAAAATATTTTAAAGATTTAAAGAAAATGGGAATAAAATTTATATATTTTGATGGATATGTTTTAGTTAACCAATTGAAAAAACAAAAAATGTTAAAAATTTTATTTGAAGAGCGGGATAAGGGGAAGTATTTTAAACTTTACAAAACTTTCAAGTATAAGGGAAGGTATGCGGGTTCACTTGTCATTCCTCTTTATGATAGTGTTGAATAGTGTTAAATAATGTTAAATAGGATTGAATAATGGAGATAATATGAAAAATACGATAGGTGTTATTGGGCTTGGGTATGTAGGGCTTCCACTTGTTCGGGAGTTTATTAGTAAGGGACTTAGTGTAGTAGGTTTTGATAATGACAAGAGAAAGGTTGATTTATTGAGTAGGGGTGAGAGTTATATCAAACATATTGAAAATGATACTATAAAATCGTGGAATAAATCAAAACGGTTTTTTTCAACTACTGACTTTAATAACTTGGCTGATGTTGACTCTATCCTTATTTGTGTTCCAACACCTCTTGATGAGTATAAGGAACCTGATCTCTCTTATGTTGTAGATACAACCAAAGCAATAGCAGAGAGATTAAAAAAAGGGCATCTTGTAGTTTTAGAAAGTACTACCTATCCGGGGACTACAGAAGAACTTATGCTACCTATTCTTGAAGAAAGCGGTTTGAAGGTAGGCAGTGATTTTTTTCTTGCATATTCTCCCGAGCGGGAAAATCCGGGAGATAAGGTATTTACTACCTCTAAAATTCCGAAAGTCGTTGGTGGGCATACGAAAGAGTGCTTGAAGAGGGCAATATCCTTATATGAGACCATAGTAAACGTTGTTCCTGTTGCTTCTACAAAGATTGCCGAAGCATCTAAAATACTTGAGAATACTTTTAGAGCTGTAAATATTGCCATGGTTAATGAATTAAAAATGCTATTTGATAGGATGGATATAGATATATGGAGTGTAATTGAAGCGGCAAAGTCCAAACCTTTCGGTTTTATGCCGTTTTATCCGGGACCGGGTCTTGGGGGGCATTGCATTCCTATTGATCCTTTTTATCTAACTTGGAAGGCACAGGAGTTTGATTTCAAAACAAGATTTATTGAACTTGCCGGAGAAATTAATACACAGCAACCTTATTATGTCGCAACTCGTGTAACCGAAGTATTAAACGAGTATAAAAAATCATTAAATGGAAGCAGAATTTTAATATTGGGAATGGCATATAAAAAAAATGTAGATGATACGAGAGAGAGTCCTTCTATAAAAATCTTGCATATTTTGAACGCAAAGGGTGCAATTGTAGATTATTATGATTCTTTTATCCCGAAGGTAAAGGCGTTAAGAGATTATCCCGAGCTTGATATAGCGTCAATTGAGTATAATGAAGACAAAATAAAAGAATACGATGTTGTATTAATATTGACTGCTCACGATAATTTTCCGTATTCAGAAATACAAAAAAATGCTAAAATAATTATTGATACGAGAAATATTTATAAAGAGAAATACAAAAATGTTTATAAGGCATAATTTAGGAAAATAGAATGACGAGAAAAATTGTAACAAGCAAAATAAACAGAAAGGATAAAAGTCAAAATAATTTTAATAAATTATTTTGGGATAATATTGCTCCAGAAAAAAAAATGATTATTGCTTGGGATATGGTAAAAGAGATAGATTATTTTAGGGGGAAAAGAGATGAAGGCGAATCAAGACTTCAAAGACATGTTCAAAATATTAAACGAAGAACAGGTTGAATATGTAATAGTGGGGGCTCATGCTGTTATTTATTATACAGAGCCGAGATACACTAAAGATTTAGATATATTAGTGTTTCCTTCTTTAAGCAATGCAAAAAAATTGTGGAAGGCTCTTAAACGGTTTGGGGCTCCTTTGAAAGATATTTCTGTAGAAGATTTTACGGATGAAGATATTATTTATCAAATAGGTGTGGAACCTAATCGCATTGATATTTTAGTTGGGATAGACGGTTTAACTGCCGATGAAGCTTTTATGGATATAACCGAGTCAACTTATGATGAAGTTCCAATACGAATTTTAAACAAAGGCAGATTAATCAAAGCTAAAAGGGCAAGTAATCGTATAAAAGATCAACTTGATTTGGAAAATTTGGAAAAATAAGTAAAAAATGAAAATTTTAATAACAGGAACGGCAGGGTTTATCGGTTATCATCTTCTTAAAAAGCTTGTTGAGGAAGAACATACCATTATTGGCTTGGATAATATTAATGATTATTATGATGTAAATCTTAAATATGCAAGATTGGAAGAAACCGGAATTGACAGAGAAAGCGTAGAGTATAATAAACTTATTATAAGTAAAAAACATAAAAATTATTCTTTTATAAAACTCAATCTTGAAGACAGAGAGAATGTAAAAAGATTGTTTGAAGAAGAAAAATTTGATATTGTATGTAATCTTGCTGCTCAGGCTGGTGTGAGATACTCGATTGAAAATCCCTTTGCGTATATTGACAGTAATATAAACGGGTTTATAAATATTTTAGAAGGTTGCAGGCATAATAAAGTTAAAAACCTTGTATATGCGAGTAGTTCGTCAGTTTACGGATTAAATAAAAAGATGCCTTTTTCAACGGATAATAATGTTGACCATCCTGTAAGTCTTTATGCTGCGACAAAGAAGAGCAATGAACTTATGGCACATGCCTATAGTGATTTATATGACTTGCCGACAACAGGGTTGCGTTTTTTTACAGTTTATGGCCCGTGGGGCAGACCGGATATGGCTCTCTTTATTTTCACAGATAAGATGATGAGAGGTGAGCCGATTGATGTGTATAATTATGGTAAAATGAAGAGGGATTTTACATATATTGATGATATTGTTGGAGGCGTTTATAAGACTTTATTCTCAATTCCCGAAGGTATGCAGAATTGGAATGCAGAAAAACCTAATCCGGCAAATAGCAAGGCTCCGTATAGAGTATATAATATTGGTAATAATAAGCCCGAAAATCTTATGGAGTTTATATCTGTGTTAGAAAAAAATATAGGTAAAGAGGCAAAGATAAATATGATGCCTATGCAATCCGGGGATGTCGAGGCAACTTGGGCAGACACCAAGGCATTGGAGAATGTTTTTGGATATAAACCGGATACATCAATAGAAGTCGGGATAAAAAACTTCGTTGATTGGTATTTGGATTATTATAAATAGTTTTAGTAAAAAAGATGTTGGAGATTCATAAAAAGAGTAAGTGGCTTCGATTTTTATAGACTGTTTGTGGCTGTGTCGTAAAATGGTCTGGACTATTTTACGATACATCGTA